>NZ_JACGAR010000015.1:0-48727 GCF_020137585.1 Campylobacter sp. RM12654 | reverse complement strand
AAGTTCTGAATCATCAAAATACATACAATTCATAAACCAGCAGTCTAATTCTTCATCTATTACAATGCGTTCTTCATAAGGAAATTTATGATGTTGTCTTAAATACCAATCATTAGTATGCTCAATACAAATATCTACAAAAGAATATTTCTTCTCTAATCTATCATCAATAATTGCATTTTTAAAAGCCATTCTTTCTCCTTTTTTGAAAGTAAAATTCATATTTTAATTCTTTAAAATTTTATGGAATTTAAAATAAGAATTAGCTTTTATAAAAAATATAATATTTTATTTTTTTAAGCCAATTATCTTTAGTTTTTATATCTTTAATTAAACTTAAATTTGCAAATACTAATAAATCCAAATAACGCTGAATAATAGAGAATATAAAAGATAAAATCACAAAAACTAAGAAAAACAAAATTATAAAAATTAAAATATTATCATAAACAAAAGCCCTAGCTATAAAAAATGCAATACTAAAATCTAACACACCAAAAATAATATTTATCATTTCGCTAATTTTTAATCTTGATATTTTGCCTTTTAAAATATATGAAGCCTTACAATTAGGACATTGCAAGGTATGAATACCTAAGTCTTTTTTATAAGAAAATGATTTTAGCTTTGAAATATTATAAGAGCAAAACTCGCATTCTTTATAAAACATTTTCATCTTTTTATAAGCTTTATGAAAAAATCTTTTAATTTAATTAATCTAGTTTTTTTAACTTCTAACTTCTCATTATCATCAATTAAAACAAATTTAGAAAATATAAATAAATTTAAATAATGCTCAAGTATTACCACAAAAAGCCCAATACCTAGAAAAGATACAAGCCATACAAAGATTAAAAAGACAGCATTCTTACTCACAAAATCACTGCATAAAAACACACAAAAAAATGGTAGCAAAAACACAGACCATCCTAAAATCTCATTCAAAATAGCATAAATCATTACAAAATATACTTTAAGTTTCAATCCATAAGAAGCATTGCAATTAGGACATTTTAAAGTATAAATTCCTAAATCCTTTTTATAGGTATATAATTTTAATTTTGAAATCTTACAAGAGCAAAGCTCACATTCTTTATAAAACATTTTCATCCTTTATATTTTTAAAATGATTTAATTTTTTTACAAAATATCTTCAAACACTTCATCTATTATATATGCTTTAAATTCTTTATCATTATTTAAGCTTCCATTCCATTTATAAACAGCTAATATTTCTCTTAATAAGGCTATTATTTCTTTTTCACTTAATGTTTTATTATCTCTTATAGAAAGGATTTTATAAACTCTATTATAAACTACATTATCAATCTCTTGACTAATATCATAATCTAAAATTATCCTTATATGCTCGCCTTTATAATATAAAATCCACAAAGATTTATTAAGCTCTGCATGGTCTAGCTCAGGGTCATCAAAATACATACAATTCATAAACCAGCAGTCTAATTCTTCATCTATTACAATATACCAATCATAAGGAAATTTATGACATTGTCTGCCATACCAACTATTAGTATGTTCTCCGTAGATATAAGAAAGTGAGTATTTTTTATCTAGTCTATCATCAATAATTGCGTTTTTAAAAGCCATAAAATATCCTAGCAATTAGAAATTAGCTTGATGCTAATTCCTAATTAAATTCCAAAATGATTTATTCTTTTATAGCTCTTTTTGTTAGATTAGAATAATGTTCTATTCTTCTATCTCTTAAAAACGGCCACCAGCGTCTTATTTGTTCGCATTTTTTCATATCTATAGCAACTACTACTTCAAGCTCTTCGCTTTCATTGCTTCTAAATAGCTCTTTACCTTGTGCATCATATACAAAACTATTACCCCAAAAATCAATACCATTTTTAGTAGTTTCATTGTTATTTATAAAATGTTTTTTCTCATTTTGAGTAATGCTGCTTTCGCCACTAAGACTTATATCTTCAAAACCAACACGATTTACCCCCACAACAGGCAAACAATTAGCTATTGCATGTCCTCTTTGAACGCCTAGCCACGCATTTAATTGGTCTTGCATAGTTTCACTATCATCGCTAACGCCGTTTTCATAAAGCCAACCAATAGCTGTAGGATATATTAAAATCTGCGCTCCATCTAAAGCCATAAGTCTTGCAGCTTCAGGATACCACTGATCCCAACATACTAAAACTCCTAATTTTCCTACGCTTGTATCAATCGCATGAAAACCTAAATCACCTGGAGTAAAATAAAATTTCTCATAAAAATGCGGATCATCAGGTATGTGCATTTTACGATATTTTCCTGCAATACTTCCATCACTCTCATAAACTATAGCAGTATTGTGATATAAACCTTCTAGGCGTTTTTCATATAAAGATGTAACTAATACGATATTATTATCTTTTGCTACTTCGCTCCAAAAAATCAAATCATTTTCATAATCACTAGCTAGGTCAAAATTATTAGTATTTTGCACTTGGCAAAAATAAACACTTTGGTGTAATTCTTGTAAAATTACTAATTTTGCACCTTTTTTAGCAACATTTTTAATCTTTGCTTTTGTGATTTCTCTCATATTTTCGCTATATTTTTGTGATACTAAACCAATTTTTAACATATTTTTATCCTTATAAGTTTTCAAGATATTATCAAATTCTAGTTATTTTATATTCTTGATTATTTCCTTTCCTATAGTTCCTACCATTGTTGTATTTGGCGATACATCTTTTAAAATAGTAGCATTCGCACCGATTTTTGCATTTTTACCAATTGTGATATTGCCTAAGATAGTAGCACCTGCTCCAATTATTACTCCATCTTCAATGGTAGGATGTCTTTTACCACTAACTTTACCTGTGCCACCTAAAGTAACCCCGTGATAAATAGTAACATTATCTCCTATAATAGTCGTTTCTCCAATCACAACTCCCATTCCGTGGTCAATAAATAAACCTTTGCCAATTATTGCTCCTGGATGTATTTCTATACCTGTTAAAAATCTTGAAAATTGAGATATAAATCTAGCTATAAAAAATAATTTTTTCTTATACATAAAATGCGCTAAACGATGAAACAACACAGAATGTACACCAGGATATAATAAAAAAACTTCTAATTTATTTCTTGCTGCAGGGTCGTTTTTTAAAATATTTTCTAAATCATATTTTAAATTATCAAACATCAAAAATCCCCATAGAAATATATTTTTCTCCGCCATCAGGAGCTATTGCTAAAATCTTTTTATCATTTGGTAAAGTTTTTGCCAATTCTAAAGCTGCAAATATACTAGCACCAGATGAAATTCCTAATAATAATCCTTCTTTACTAGCTAATAATCTTACCATATTAATTGCATCAGCTTCATCTACACAAACAATATCATCAACCACACTAGCATCATAAATAGCAGGAACAAATCCAGCCCCTATTCCTTGAATTTTATGCGCTCCTGCTGTATTTTTACTAAGCATTGGAGATTGCTCTGGCTCTACTGCTATTACTTTAATATCTTTAAAATGCTCTTTTAATCTCTTACCAGCACCACTAATAGTCCCGCCTGTGCCTACTCCTGCTACAAAATAATCAAGAGTTTTAAATTCTTTTATGATTTCTTCTGCTGTTTTCGTATAATGTGCTTTTGTATTTGCTGGATTTTCAAATTGTTGTAAGATTATATATCTATTATCACTCTTTGCTAATTCTAAAGCCTTATTAATAGCACCTTTCATACCATCTTTTCCACTCGTAAGAATTAAATCAGCTCCGAAAGTTTTTATTAAATCTCGCCTTTCTTTACTCATAGTATCAGGCATTACTATGCAAGCTTTATAGCCCATTAATCTAGCAATCAACGCTAAAGAAATACCTGTATTTCCACTAGTTGGCTCTAAAATGATTGAATTAGAATTTAATTTTCCTTGTAATTTAGCTTCTTCTATCATAGCTAAAGCAGCTCTATCTTTTACACTACCACTTAAATTAAATTTCTCAAGTTTTACATAAACTTGAGCCATCTTATCATTTGTTAAAGCATTGAGTTTAACTACTGGTGTATTGCCTACTAAATCTAAAATATTTTTCATAATTACCCCTTGTTTTTAAAATAAAAATTTTATTATAAATTAAAAAATTAATTAAAAAGAGTAATTATGAAAATAAAATTATTCTTCAAATATATTCATACAAGAACAATGTAATGAGCCATTTTGCCTTACGAAGACTAAGGCATTTACTAAAATAATTTTATGATTAGGTAAAGCTTTTTGTAATTTTTGTCTTACTAATTCATCGTTTTTATCATCATAACAAGGCACTATTAAAGCGTCATTTACAAACACAAAATTAGCATAAGTGCAGCCTAATCTTTTGCCATTATAATGTTTTGGGCTAGGAATTGGTAGTGAGATTAGATTATATTTAGTTTTTTTAAGCTCATCTTCTAAGGCTTTTAAACTAGCGTAATTTTCATCATTTTCATCTTCGCAAGAACTATAAGCGATAGTATTTTCATCAATAAATCTAGCTAAAGTATCCACATGAGAATCCGTATCATCACCTATAATGACACCATTTTCAAGCCATAAAACTTCTTGAACTTTTAAATATTTTTTAAGTGTATTTTCTATTTCTTCTTTGCTTTGTTGATTTCTATTATCGTTTAATAAACATTCAGTAGTTGTTAATAATACCTTGCCATTAGTATCAATGCTACCACCTTCTAAAATAAAATCAATTTTATTTAGGTCTTTTTTAAGATAATTTTTAAACAAATTTTCATTAAAAGCATTGTCTAAATTAGAACTAAATTTATTCCCCCAAGCATTAAAAACAAAATCCAAATTATTATCAATTGGACCAAAATCTCTAATCCAAGTATCATTAGTATTAAAACAATAAAACTCTATATTATTTAACTTTTTAAACTCATCAAGATTTGCACTTTCGTGATGAACTAAAAGCACCTTACAATGATTTGCAATAGCTTTTGCAAATTCTAAATAAGAATTTAAAATCTCATTTAAATAAGGCGACCAATCGCTATCTTTATGAGGTAATGCTAATAATATATATTCACATTTTTGCCATTCTGCTCTCATTAACAAAACACCTTTATATAAGCATAAGCTGCAACCACTAACCATACGCATAAAATTGCTGCCATAATAAATGGCTTAAGACCAGCTTTGCTTAACATATCCTTTCTAATATTTACTCCAAGTGCCACCATTGCTAAGCTTAATAAAAATGTATCAAAAATAGCAATATTAGGCTTTATAACATTTAAAGCATATTCTGTATTTAAAATAGGCAAACTTGATATGCCACAAGCTAGTAAAAATCCTAAAGCAAACCAAGGAATTTGATTTAAGAAATTGCCTTTTTTTTCTTCTTTTTTAAATCCAAAACTAAGCATTAATAAAAACGGAACAAGCATTAAAACTCTTACCATTTTTATAACTATACTTGAATTTGCCCCATCAACTCCTATACTAGAACCCGCTCCTACAACATGTGCAACTTCGTGTAAAGTCCCACCTACTAAAAAGCCAAATAATCTACCATCTAAATCAAATAGATTTTGAACCAATGGATAAACAAACATTCCAATACAACCATACACAACTACGGTGCAAACTGCTATACCAACTCTTGCCGAACCACCTTTTAGCACACTCTCACTAGCTAAAACAGCAGCAGCTCCACAAATACTAGAACCACTAGCAATTAATGCTGATTGTAAAAAGTCTATTTTTAATAATTTTCCTATTAATAAGCCAATAAAAAATGTAGAAAAAACTATAAAAAAAGCAAGTCCAACTCCACTTAAACCAATGCTTTCAATATCACTTAAAGAAATTCTAAAACCATAAAGAATAATCCCTAGTCTTAAAATCTGCTTAGTGCATACTCCTAAAGCACCTGTTTTTTTTAATAAGCTTACATTATGATGTGCGAAATTTCCAATAACAGCTCCCAAAATTACGGCAATTATTAAAGCTGATATTCCAAAGTTCTTAAAAAAGCTTAATTCACCAATAGCATAAGAACAAAATGCTAAAACTACTAATACTACATAACTTTCTATTTTTTTACTTTTATAAATTTTATTTACCCCCAAAGCTACTTGCTCTGGGGATTTGTTGTGTTTTTTACTCACTCTTTTTCCATTCTACTTACTGCATTTATACCAATTAAGCTAAAACCTGTTTTTATACATAAAGCAACTTGAGCAAATATTTTTAAATATTGCTCTTCATTTTCATGTCCAATAACTCTAGTTTCATTATAAATTTTATGAAATGAACTTGCGATTTGTTTTAAATAATCGCATAATTTAGAAAGAGTTCTGCTATTAAAAGCGTCTTCTAAAACATCATTTAAAGCTAAGGCGTCAAATAATAAATTAAGTGCATTTTCATCCTTAAAATTACTCAAACTAACATTGATTACATCATTAAAGTTTTTATTAGCTTTTGCAAATATTTGATGAATTCTTGCGTGTGCGTAGTTTATATAAAAAATAGGATTTGAATTATCTTGCTTTTTAAACTCATCTACATCAAACTCAAGCGGGCTATCACAACGCTTGCTTATAAAAATATATCTTAAAGCATCTACGCCAATATCATCTAAAACATCGCTAAATAAAATGACATTACCTTTTCTTTTACTCATTTTATAAGGTTGTCCGTTTTTTAGCAAATTAACCATTTGAGCTAGGATTACTTCAAGATTATTAGCATCATGCCCTAAAGCACTCATAGCAGCTTTTACACGAGCAATGTAGCCATGATGATCAGCTCCCCATATATTAATAACTTTATCATATCCCCTACTTAATTTATCATCGTGATAAACAATATCAGCTGCTAAGTAAGTCCCCCTACCATCTTCACGCACGATAACTCTATCTAAATCATCTCCATATTTTGTAGATGCTAAATATAATTTATCATCTTTTAAATATGTAGCTTCGGATTTTTTTAATTTTTCTAAAGTTTCTTCAAGCTTTGGATAATAAGCAGTTTCGCTTACATAATTATCAATCTTAATTCTAGCATTTGCTAAAGTTTGCTTGATTTCTTTTAAGACTTCATCTTTAGCTAAACTTGCTATTTTGGTTTTGTTATTTATAAAATCATCTTTGAATTTATCATAAAAAATTCTAGCAAGTTCTTGCATATACTCGCCACCATAAAAACTTTCAGGATATTCAACATTTTCTTTTAAAACAAAATCTCTTATAGCTAAAATAACGCTTTCGCCTAATAAATCTATTTGATTACCTGCATCATTTACATAATATTCTGTATCAAATGTATAGCCTAAATGTTTTGCAATTTTATTTAAACTATCTCCATAAATAGCACCCCTTGCGTGCCCTATGTGAAGTGGTCCTGTAGGATTTGCACTTACATATTCAAGCAAGATTTTATAATTTTTTTTAGGACTTTTTGCAAAATCTTCTGGGTTATTTAAAGCATTTTTACATAATTTATCTAAAAAATCATTTGATAATTTGAAATTGACATAAGCATTCACTGCTTCAACACTGCTAAAAATCTCACAATTTTTCAATTTTTCTGCAAAATCTGCTGCAATTTTATTTGGGGCTAATTTAAGCTCTTTTGCAAAGCTAAAGCAAGGCATTGCAAAATGAGCTAAATTTCTATCTTTTGGACTTTCTAAACTAAATTCGCATTCTAATACTTTTGATAAATACTCTTTAATACTTTCCTTTAGCATTAGGCTTTTTGCTCGCTTTTTACTTCATTAGCTTCAGTTTTTTTAGTATTATCAGCTAATTCATCAATTTCATTCACAGGCTTTGCAGTAGTATCATCTGCCATTTCTTTTTTAAATGTTTTAATACCTTTTCCTAAGCCTTTTGCAAGTTCTGGTAATTTTTTACCACCAAATAATAAAATGATTACTAATAAAACAATAATCCAGTGCCATCCACTACCTATTCCCATATTATTCTCCTTTTTTCCATTCTGAAATAAATTTTTTAATGTCTTTATTTAACACTTTTAAGTTTGCTGCTTGGTAAAGTAATTTAAGCTCTTTATAAGCTTTTTCCAAATCATCATTTATAATAAAAAAATCATATCTTCCAATAGCTTGAACTTCAGCAGTTGCATTATGAAGTCTTTTAGCAATTACATCAGGATTTTCTGTGCCACGAGAAACAAGGCGTTCTTTTAATACTTTTTCATTCTCAGGACTTATAAAAACTGATAAAAAATCTTTACCTAATTTATCTTTTACTATTCTAAAGCCTTGAACATCTATATCTAAAATAACATTTTTACCATTTTCTAAAGCGTCATAAATTGGTTTTAATGGCGTTCCATAATAATTCCCATGAACATTAGCATATTCTAAAAATTCATCATTTTTAATTCCTAATTCAAATTCTTCGTGGGTCAAATAATAATAATTTACACCCTCTTTTTCTCCTGCTCTAGGAGCTCTAGTGGTTGCTGATATTGAAAAATAAAAATCATTATAATCTTGTGCTAAACGCTCTAATAGTGTGCTTTTGCCCGCACCACTTGGGCCTGATATTAATAAAATTCCTGCCATAATTAATCTTTAAAACTTATATTAATTGATATATTTATATCTTTTATACGATTTTTCGTGCCTTTTGTGCTATTGATAATAGCTTGATTTACTGCTTTTGTAATATTTTCGCTAACTTCACTAATGTCATCATCAACATTTGCTTCTATGCTATTAGTAAAATCATTATTTTTTTCTTTTATATCTTCATTATTGTCTAATAATTCTACAACTTCCTCCCCTAACGCTTTTTTAATTTCAATTTCATTTAAATCATCAAAATCACTCACTTTTTCATCTCCTACAATTTCTTGAATATCTTCAATATCATCTTTAATATCATCAAAAGCAGCTAAAGAACCTAATTCATTATCTTGAATATCTTCTAAATGATTATTAACATTCAAATCTTCTTTCACATCTTCAAATTCTTCTTCTAAACCACTATCAATAAAATCATCTTTCATATCTTCAGCTACATCTAAATCACCCGTAACAACATCAAAATCATTTGTTATTTCTGTATTTAAATCATCTTCTAAATCTTTAAAATTATCATCTTCATAACTATTATTTATATCTTCTTCTAAACCATTTGAACTTGTAAAATCAATATCATCTTGCAATAAATCTTGATAATCTCTACTTAATTCTTCAAAACTTTCAGGTAATGAAAATTCATCAATATTATTCAAATCATCTAAATTTAAATCATTATTTAAATTCTCTTCTAAATCATCTATGTCTTTCGTAGTTTTTAAATCTTCTTCTAAAACAATAGCATTACTTAATTCATCTAAATTCTCAATATCACTTAAAGTATCCAAATCTTGCGATAATTCATCATTATTTAAATTCTCATCTTCGTTAAAATCAGATAATTTCGTATCTAATTCATCATCTAAAGAATTTAAATCATCAAGAGTATTTAAATTCTCATCTATTTCATCATTAGTATCATCTAAATCTTGTGCTAACTCATCATCTAAAGAAGTTAAATCATTAAAACTATCCAAATCTTGCGATAATTCATCATTATTTAAATTCTCATCTTCATTAAAATCAGATAATTTAGTATCTAATTCATTATCTAAAGAATTTAAATCATTAAGAGCGCTTAAATTCTCATCTAATTCATCATTAATATCATCTAAACCTTGAGTTGGTTCATCATTATTTAAATTATCAAGTTCTTCAATATTATCCAATTCTTCACTAAATTTATTATCAACATCATCTAAATTCTCTAAATCTTGCAATAATTCATCATCTAAAGAAGTTAAATCATTAGAACTATCTAAATCTTGTAATAATTCATCATTATTTAAATTATCAAGTTCTTCAATATTATCTATATTAAAATCATCTATAGAATTTAATTCATCAGCATTATCTAAATCAAGCTTAGTTTCCAAACCTAAACTATTACCAAAATCATTCAAGTCTAAACTATCTAAATCAGTGATATTATCTATTTTAAATTCTTCCAAATCAATATCATCACTTAATAAATCAATATTATCTAAATCGCTAGTATTAAAATCTTCTTTTAATTCGTCTTTAAAACTATTTATCAAATCTATAAAATCAGTAGGTAAAAATGGTTTATGAATAACTATTGCATCATTACTTGTTTCATTTTTTGCTAATATAAGAATTAATTTTTTAGACATTTGTTGACATAATTTAATATCAACTTCACACTCATTATCAGCTATAATAATATCACAAGGTTCAAGCTCTTCTAAATTATTTATTTCTTTATAAGTAATATTTAATTTTTGCAAACTAAGGCTTATTAATCTTGAAATTGCTGGATTTTTATTAATTAATATTGCATTCATTATACCTTCCTAACTTACAAATAGTTCAAGTTGTAAAAACACTTTTAAAACCAATTCTTTAAAATAAAACAAGATTGTAGCTAAAATTGTCATCAAAACAATAAATGCTATCGTTATTTTTATAGGATAGCCTACCACTAAAAGGTTAAATTGTGGCATTGTTTTCATAAGCAAACCAAATACAAAATCACTAAGCATTGATATAGCAATTATTGGAAACGCAAGGCTAAGACCAATTAAATATATGTCTTTAGTCTCATTCATTATCTGTCTAAACCAACCATCATGCAAAGCAAAATCACCTAAAGCAATACCATTTAAACTCTTTGCCCAAAATAACAAAACCAAATGATGTCCATCATAAGCTAAAAACAAAAGTAATGCAATAAGAGAAATAAAGTGACCAATGATAGGAGTATTTGCACCGGTATTTGGGTCAAGCACGCTAGCCATAGAAAAACCCATAATAAAACTAATATGTTCTCCACTCATTTGTAAAATCGTAAAAGTAAGCTGCAAACAAAGACCTGCAACAAGTCCTAACAAAAGCTCAGTTATAAGAGCAATAACTAAATAATTTGGCGTTATATTAGTATGAGCTAATGGATAGAAAAAAAAAGTCATAATAATAACAAAACTAGACTTAATAACCACAGGAATTTGTAAATGCGAATAAAATGGAAAAAACAAGCAAAGTCCGCTCATTCTAGCAAGTAATAGCATAAACAAAACTATGTTTTGCTCACTAAATAATCTTACTAGTTCCATTCTTGAATAATTTGCTCTAATTCATCTATACATTCATCACAAGATTTATAAATAATATGAGAAAATAAAGCTTCATTTATATATTTATTTTTTTCTAAATTAATTAATATATTTTTAGATTTTGCAAACCTTAATAAATAATTTATATTAATAACTGCACCACTTGTTCCTATGATAACCACCAAATCATCTTCATTAAGATTGTAAAATGTTGAATATAAATCAGTATAAAATGGCGCTTGTTCTCCAAAAAATACCACACTAGGTTTAATTAATTTACTTTGGCATTTTTTACAATTTTCAAATTTAAATTCCAAATCATCATTTAAATTAAGCTTAGTAATATCATTACAATTAGTGCAGTGTAATTCTAATAATTTTCCGTGCAAGTGAATTACATTTTCACACCCTGCACGCTCTAATAAATCATCAACATTTTGAGTAAAATTAATAATTTCAAAACGCTTTGATATTTCAGCAATTTTTTCGTGCATTTTATTAGGTGTTACTTTTCTTAATTCAAGTCTTCTTTTATTATAAAATTCATGAACTAAATTAAAATTTTTAATCCAAGTTTGATAATTACAAACTATATCTAAATCATATTGCTCCCACAAACCATCATTATCTCTAAAAGTGCTTAAGCCAGATGGGGCACTAAGACCAGCTCCACTTAAAAAAACTAACTTACTCATTATTTATCCTTAAAATATCATCACACATTAAAGCTAAATTTTCATCGTGAGTAATTAAAAATAAGGCTGAATTATTTAATTTAACATAATCAATCAATAATTTCATAGCTATTTTTGCATTTGTTGGGTCAAGATTTCCAGTTGGCTCATCAGCAAAAATAATTTTAGGTTTTTTGCAAAGAACTCTAGCAATACTTACTCTTTGTTGCTCTCCGCCACTTAATTCATTAGCTTTTTTATTTAGAATTTCTTTAATACCTAAAAAATTAATTATCTCATCATCTATTTTATTATTTGATAAAACACTTGCTAATTCAATATTTTCATAAGCTGAAAATCCTTTAAAAAGATAATGCTGCTGAAAAATAATTCCAAAATCATTTCTTCTTATTAATAATCTTTCATCTTCGCTAAGTTTATAAATATTCTTATCTTTATAAAAGACTTCCCCGCTATCAGGTGCTAAAAGTGTTGATAAAATATGCAATAATGTAGATTTTCCGCAACCACTTTTGCCTAAGACGGCTAAAGTTTGTTGCGGATTTAAAGTTAAATTTAAATTGTTAAATAAAACGGCATCGTATTTTTTACCAATACCGCTTGCTTTTAACATTAATTACCCATTTGAGCTGCAACTTCTGCTGCGAAATCTTCGTTTTTCTTTTCTAAGCCTTCGCCAACTTCATATTTTACGAAGCTTTCAATTACTAATTCATCTTTTAATTCAGCTGATTTATCAGCAATAACTTGCTCTATAGTTTTTTTATCATCCATTACATAAAATTGTCCCATTAATGTAAGGCGAGAATCTAAAATTGAGTTATCAGCTATAAATCTTGCCATTTGACCAGGAACAATTTTATCCCAAATTTGCTCTGGTTTATTTTGAGCTTTTAATTCAGCTTTTATATCTTCTTCAGCTTTCTTTAAAACTGCATCAGTAATTTGTAATCTACTTGCAAATTGTGGAATTTTATGAAGTGGCTTTTTAAGGCGAACTAATTCTTCATTTTCTTTTTCAAGTTCAGCACATAAAGCTCTATATTCAGCTTCTACAAATTCCTTATCTAAATCTTTATAGCTTAAAACACTTGGTTTCATAGCTGCAATATGCATACAAAGTTGTTTTAAAAATTCTTCAACTTTTGCTTTATTAGCAGCATTATTAAATTTAGCCTTAACGATAACACCTACACGACCATTTGTGTGTAAATAACCACTTAAAGCTTCATTATCATTTGCTTTTAAAGTAGCAAATCTTCTTACAACTAAATTTTCTCCAATAGTTGCGATTTGATTTTTTAGATAATCTTCAAATTTAGCTCCATCAATATTGCTATTTAATAAACTCTCAACATCGCAAACTCCACTAACTTGAACTTGCTCAACTGTTTTATTTACTAAATCTATAAATTTATCATTTTTAGCAACGAAGTCAGTTTCTGAATTGATTTCTACTAAACTTGCTAAATTATTTGAAAGTTTAACACCAATTAAACCTTCAGCTGCTAATCTATCAGCTTTTTTAGCAGCTTTACTTAAGCCTTTTTCTCTTAAGTATTCAACCGCTTTTTGCATATCTCCATCACACTCTTTAAGTGCGTTTTTACAATCCATCATTCCAGCACCTGTGCTTTCGCGCAGGTCTTTTACCATTGCTGCTGTAATTTCTGCCATTACATTTCCCCTTCCATCATAGCTTCTTCTAATACTTCTTGTTTTTCATCTTCACTAACTTCTGCTCTTTCAACTACTTCACCATCTTGTTCTCTTAAAGCTTTACCTTCTAATATAGCTTCGCACATTTCTTGGCAGAATAATTGAACTGAACGAATAGCATCATCATTACCTGGGATAGGAAAATCTACAACATCAGGATCGCAGTTTGTATCAATTGGAGCTACTACTGGGATTTTTAATCTATTTGCTTCTGCAACTGCAATTTTTTCTTTTACTGTATCAATTACAAAAATCATATCAGGGCGAGTTTTAAGGTCTCTAATACCGCCTAAATAATCTAATAATTTTTCTTTTTTACGATTTAGCATTAATGCTTCTTTTTTAGTTAATAAATTAATGCTTCCATCTTCTTGCATACTTTCAATAACTTCAAGTTTTCTAATTGATTGGCGAATAGTTTCAAAGTTTGTCATCATACCGCCTAACCATCTGTGATTTACATATGGCATTCCACATTTAATTGCATATTCTTTAATAGCATCTGTTGCTTGCTTTTTAGTTCCAACAAATAAAATTGTTTTACCTTCTGCTGCTGCATCACGAACGATATTGTATGTATATCTAAAATATCTAATTGTTTTTTGTAAATCAATTACATAAATACCTTTTCTCTCACCAAAAATGAACTTTTTCATTTTAGGATTCCAGCGTCTTGTTTGATGCCCAAAATGCACACCACATTCTAATAAATCTCTCATTGTAACCATAGGTTTCTCCTTAAAAAATTGTTTTTACCTCCACACCCAAATACAACTAGCGTTGCAACAAATAAGGATTGGTGTGTGTGAAATAAGCGGGTATTTTAGCTTTTTTAAAGTTAATAAAAGTTATTTTTCTTGAGTTTTTTCTTCTTTGATTATATTATCAAGATTAGTAATAGCAAAAATATTATAACCATTATCATAGTTATAATTTAATTTCAATTTATGAGCTTCTAAAATCGTATTTACAACATAAAGCCCCAAGCCAAAAGAATTTGAACTCTTATTACCACCTTGAGTAAAAGGCTCTAAATAATACTCAATATTTTTATCTAATTTTTTACCTTTGTTATAAAACTTTATACTTTCATGGCAAATTATAACTCTTACAGCATTATCATCTGAATATTTAATAGCGTTATCTAATAAATTTTTAATTGCAGTTGTAAATAGTTTAAAATCAACATAAACTACAAAAGTATTATCACTTATAATATTAATTTTTTCATTTTCTAAAAGCAACATTTCTTTTGCTTCATTAAAAATGTGATTAATTGAAATTTTCTTTGGATTTTTTGCAACTCCACTTGTGATTTGCTCTACTGCGGCTAATTCATCTATTAAAATAACCATTCTATCAAATACATTTATAAGTCTTTGCTTAAATTTCGTATCTTCTAGCATTTCAGCTGTAATTCTACCTTTTGTAATTGGAGTTTTAAGCTCGTGCATTATATTTCTTAAAAAAAATTGTCTTGAAGTATTTAAATCTTTAATTTTTTTAATAGCTTGATAAAAAGCATCTGAAACTTGAGAAATCTCATCATTACCCTTGCTTATATTTTCTATATTATCTAAGTCATTGCTAGCAAATTTTGTAATTTGTCTTTTAAGTCTTCTAATAGGTCTTAATTTACCTATAACAAATATATAACTAATTAATAAAACCAAAATAACTATACATAATATTATTTGAATACTCATATATCTATAAGAATTAAAATTCGTATCTTCATATAAGAAATCTTTATCATTTGCTATTATATATAAATAATTCTTACCATTACTTGTAAGAATTTTACTTGCTCCTAAGTTATTACTATCTTCAGCCAATGTTATAGCATCAAATAAAATTAATTTTTTACTATCTTGGTCTATTAATTTAAGTTTAAATTGATTTTGTTTGTAATTAAATTCATCTTCAGTAATTGCATTATTTAATTCTTGGAGTTTTAAATTCGCTAAGTAAGAATATCTAGCGTTTAGTTCGTTTGAATAATTATCCTTATCATAATTAATCAACCAAATAAACGCCATTCCTATAGTTGAAGTAGCTAATATAAAAATAAAAGTAATTACATAAAAAATACTAGATTTCATTGTGTTAGCTTATAACCAATTCCCCTAATTGCGTGAATATGAGTTGGAGTTTTGCTATCATCACTAATTTTTTGTCTTATTCTAGAAATAATTACATCTATACTTTTATTAGAACTTTCTTCATTAATTGAAGAACAATTGTAAATTAATTCTTCGCGGCTAACTACACCACCTTCTTTTTTAATTAAATAACTTAAAATATCAAATTCTGCATTTGTTAAAACTAATTCTTTGCCTCTAAAATAAATAGCATGTTTAAATTCATCATATTCTAAAGTCTTGTTGCTATGCTCGTTTGCACTTATTTGAATTTGTTCAAATCTTCTTAAATGTGATGTAATTCTAGCTTTTAATTCTTTTGGATCATACGGTTTTGGTAAATAATCATCAGCGCCTAATTCTAAAGCTTCTACCTTATCATTTATATCGTGTCTTGCAGATGATACTATAATTGGACTTGTATATTTTTTTCTAATTTCTTTACACACTTCAAGTCCGTCCATTCCAGGCAATGTTAAATCTAATATAATCAAATCATATGTAGTAAGATTTAATTTTGACAATCCAATATATGGCTCATCAGCAATATCAACTTTCATATCATATTGCTCTAAATATTCTTTTAAAATTTCTGCTAATTCTAAATCATCTTCAATCATTAATATTCTAGTCATTTTAACTCCTTTAAATAATTACTAATACAGATAAAACCTTATCAAAATCTATAATTTATATTATAAACCAAATAGCTTACAAAGATTATTTTAATTCATTAAAATTAAAACTATTTATCAAATTAAAAAATATTGTAGCTTAGTGATTGTATAGAACTTAGTTAAATTATTGTAAATTCAAACTAATAAAGAAATGTATTATCTTTAGTCAAATTCTTGACTAAAGATTTTATTTAGCTTTTTACAGCGCTTCCTAAATCCCACATAGGCATAAAAATACCAAGTGCTAAGAAAAGAACCATACCAGCAATAAATAACATAAGAATTGGCTCAATATAGCTTGATAGGTTATCTATAATGTTATTAAATCTTTCCTTATAATACCCAGTAACTTTTTCAAGCATTGCATCTAATTGACCACTGGCTTCGCCTGCTTTAATCATTTGAATAAGCATATTCTCATAAAGTTCTGTTTCTTTAAAAGATTCAGTTAAGCTAAGCCCTCTTGAAATTGAAACTTTAGTAGCATTTAATTTATTTTTCATAGTTGTATTAGATATTGTTCTAAGTGAAGTATCAAGTGCATCTGCAATAGGAATACCTGCTCTTACTAGCTCTGTAAAAATAAGATTAAATCTACTCATAGTAGCAAATAAAATAATCTTTCCTATTAGATAAGTTTTTAAAGCATATCTATCAACTAAAGCTTTATAATTATCATTAATTCCATAAAATCTTTTACTAGCAAATATCCCACCAATAAGCACAACTAAAACATATATCCCATAATTTCTTAAAGTATGCTCAATAAATAACAAAGCCTTAGTAGCAGGTGGTAAATTAGCCCCTAGTTGTTCAAATATCTCCTTAAACTGCGGAACAACAACAAGCATTAAGATAGTAAATGCTATAGCAATAGCTGTAACAACTATTATAGGATACCTTAAAGCCTTTTTAAACTTTTGTTGATTGTCATATAATTCTTGTAAAATTTCTGCAAGTTTTTTTAAACTTTCACCCAATTTACCAGTGCTTTCACCTAGCTTAACCATAGCTAGTGTAATATCACCTAATTCAGCTTGAAATGGCTCAAGTGATAAACTTATACTAAGACCAGCATTCAAGTCCTCATAAACTTTAGAAAAAATCTCTTTTACCCTTTTATTTGCACTTGAATTTGCAACTTCTCTCACACTATCATGGATAGAAATACCAGCACCAGCCATAACACCTAATTGGTTAATTGAAGCAATCAAATCAGGTAATTTTATAGTAGGTTTAAAAAAAAGATAAATTTTTTAATTTATCAACAGCACTTCCTAGCGAAACGGTTTGAACTTCGCCAGCCTTTACTATACGACCTAAATTTTTATTTTTAGCTTGTTCAACAGCACTTGCCTTGCTTTGTGCTGTTAGAGTTAAGACTTTTTTTTGTCCTTTACTAATATACTCAACTTGAAATTTCTTCATTTATTACTCTTTCGCAACTCTTAATACTTCATCAACACTAGTAACACCTTTAGCAGCTCTTACTATACCATCATGAAACATATCAACAAAACCTTCTTCATAAGCTACTTTTCTAATCTCTTCTTTAGATGCACCCGCTGCAACCATAGAAGAAATTCTATCGCTGATTGGTAGAATTTCACTTATCATTTCACGACCAGTATAGCCTGTTTGAGAACATTTAGGGCAACCTACAGGCTTATAAAATTGTGGATTTTCTACTTCTTTTACATACTTTTCAATTCTTGAATAAAAATTATCAGGTAATTTTGTAACTTGCTTGCAATTAGGGCAAAGCTTTCTTACAAGTCTTTGTGCTTCAATTGCTGTTAATGCACCACTAACCATATAAGGCTCAACCCCCATATCAACTATCCTAGTAACGGCTGAAACTGCGTCATTCGTGTGAAGAGTTGAAAATACTAAGTGTCCTGTAAGTGCTGCTTGAATAGCAATTGTTAATGTTTCAGCATCCCTAATCTCACCTATCATTATAATATCAGGGTCTTGTCTTAGAATAGACCTAAGTGCAGCCGCAAATGTTAGCCCTGCTTTTTCATTAACATGCACTTGTTGAATTAAGTTTAGCTGATATTCTACAGGGTCTTCAACCGTGATGATTTTAGTCTCAACGCTTTTCATATCATTAAGCGCAGCATAAAGAGTAGTTGTTTTACCACTTCCCGTTGGACCAGTTACAAGGATAATCCCATAAGGTGCATGCATTGCTGCTTGAAATCTTTCAAGATTTGTAGGGTGCATTCCAAGATTGCCTAGACTAATTAAAATCTTTGATTTATCAAGTATCCTTAAAACTATACTTTCGCCATTTATAATAGGTAATGTTGAAATACGAAAATCATATTCTTTATCTAAAACCCTAGCAGAAAATCTACCATCTTGTGGTTTTCTTTTTTCTGCAATATCCATATTTGATAAAAGTTTCATTCTAGAAACCATTGGTGGATATATATCTTTATCAAAAATAAATATTTCAGTTAGCATACCATCAATCCTACCACGAACAATGCAGTTTGTCTCGGTTGGTTCAATGTGAATATCGCTTGAGCGATTTACAATACAAGTTCTAAGGATAACTTCAATTAATTTTAAAATTCCAGAGCTATCTTGCTCTCCACCAGTCATTGTAGGATCAGAGCTTAACTCTTTTCTAATATCATTGATAATATCCTTTATACTTTCATTTAATTGAATTTTACTTAAATATCTATCAATTTGAGATGGATGTGCGACATAGTTTTTAACAAGTTTTCTACTAAATAAATGTTGAACTTTATCTTGAGTTTCTAAATTAAATGGTTCTTTATATGCTACATATAAATTAATTTCATCTTCTTTAAAAGGTAAAAATCCATAGTTTGATAAAACTGAATACTGAATTTTTTCAGAAATCTTATAATTAATATCAACTGAATCTAAATCTATATATTCAAATCTTAATTTTTGTGCAATTTTTTCTAAAAATTCTTTATTACCTATTTCAAAATGTAATGCAATATCATCTAAAGTAATACCATTAGTCTTATAAAGGTCAATCAATAAAGATTCTAATGTGCTT
Source organism: Campylobacter sp. RM12654 (assembly GCF_020137585.1). Taxonomy (NCBI): domain Bacteria; kingdom Pseudomonadati; phylum Campylobacterota; class Epsilonproteobacteria; order Campylobacterales; family Campylobacteraceae; genus Campylobacter; species Campylobacter sp. RM12654. Next base: position 29,275 of record NZ_JACGAR010000015.1, on the reverse strand, counting down.
TCATCTAAAACGCTTTTTAAATAATTTAACTTATCTTGTGGATTTTCAAAAGACATAATAGTGTCTTTTAATTCCATTTTTCTTCTATATACTAAAACTCCTAAACGATCTACAAATTCCATTACCAGTACTCTTTCACTTCTAATATTTGATTGTTTGAATTTAAAATAGTTAAAACCATCTTAGTAAATGGTTTATCAAATCTCAAACTCATTTCATAGATTTTATCATTATATCTAAAAATATATTTATCATTTTCCTTTATATAATTACCTAATATATAATCATCGTAAATATCAGATAAAATATAATCACACTTAGGTAGCTTAATAGAGCTTATATTAAGGTTATCAACTAGTGCTGAATGCAATAATTTTTTCTTATATAAAATAGTTGAATAATAAACAGCATTAGCTCTTGCTTCTTTTGAATTTCTAAGTGCAATAATAACAGCTGATAGTTTATTTATATAATCTGATCTTAAACATGCAATACCATACAAATTCATCAATCCATCATCTTTATTTTTTACAGCTAAATCATATACTAAATTATTACATACTTTTGAATATTCTTGATTTTCAATAGCTTTATTAATATCTGCTAAACTAATAGCAAAACAATTTAAAGCTATTAATAAAAAAATAATTTTTCTCATAATTTACCTTCTTTAATTAAGTCTAAAGTTTGTTTAACACGAGTTGAACTATTAGAATTTAAATAATTAGTTAAAGAATTAATAGCTTGCTCTTTTAAACCTAATTTATAACTTGCTTTTGCAAACATAACCCAAGATTTATCGTTTTTAACATCTAATTTATTTGCAGTCAATGCCCATTCTCTAGCGTTTTTAAAATCGCCTTTAGAATAATATACATCAGCTATATCTAAAGCAAAATATATACTATTAGTTTCAGAAAATTTTAATTTCAAATATTCTAAATCATCTAATTCTTTTTTGCTTTCTACCTTAGGTGCAGCCTTAGAATTTAAATCAGTAATAACTATTGTGTTAGTTTCTATATTTTTAGGTATATTTTTAATAATGTTATTATTTTTAATACTACTTGATTTTGTTTCACTTGTATTTGATTTAAAAGATGAGTTTTTAACATCTATATTCATAATACTTAATGATATAGTTTCATCATTTGTAGTGTCTGCTAAAGTAGTAGTATTAACTTCTTCTTGTTTAGGCATATCTACTAATTTTTTATCATTATCTAGCTTATTACTAATTACTTCTACTGGTTTATTGATAATATTTTTATTATCTAATATTTTTTCTTTTTCTAATTTAACCTTAGTATCATTTATAATCTTTTTAACTTCATTATTACTTTTTTTTACATTAGTTTCTAATTCGCTAGCACCTTTTGAGTATGCAAAATATATTAAAGCAGATATAAAAATAACAAATATAATAAAAGCTAATATGTATAAAAAGATATACTTTTTCTTTTTTTTCTTACTTGAATAAATTTTCCATTTATTTTCTAATTCTATAACTTCATGTAAATTAAGCATTTAATAAACCTTTATCAAGAGCAGCCATTTCTAATACTTTTTCATTGATTTTTGGATTACTAAACTCACTAAATCTTTCTTGCTCGTAAAATTCATATATTTCAAATGCTTTATACAATAACATATTAACAGTTCTTAAGTTTCCTTTAGTAACGCTATATATAAACTTATAATTTTTATTACTAAAAAATCCTTTATCCAAACCATTCTTTAAAGTTTCTAATTTCTTATTAATATAAGTTTTAATTTCATCTTCACTAGATTCACTAAGTTCAATACTTTCCCAAATTCTAGTAGTAAAATGTTCTTGAGCTAAAATATCCTCATCAGCAATTGTCTTATGAACTGTAAATAAGAATTTAAACATTCTAGTATCTGATAGTAGTCTAATTTTTTCTATTAATATATTAGGATACATTTGAGCTTCATCAAGCATTACCATATATCCATCGTATTTTAATTCTTCAGGAGTTTGAGTAACTTTATCTTTAAAAATTCTTAAAAAATCTTCGTATTTTTCAATCTCTACATATTCATTAAAAATTTTTCTATGCAACTCTGTGTAAAATCCTGATTCTGAATAAAATGGCTGTTCTAATAATATAATCTTTTTATTTTTTTCTTTTAAATCTTTTTCTATTTTATTTAATAAAAAAGTCTTACCACAACCTGGCTTACCATAAAACAATACTAATTTTAAAGGCTTTTCTAATGAAGTTATAATCTTATGATAAGCAATCTTAGATTTATCAAGATTGATAAATCTAAGGCTTTCTAAATTGTCTATAAATAATTCTTTAGCTAATGTATATTTATTCAATAGCAACCCTTATTCAACATTATTTATTGAATCAAATTCTTCTGCTTTTTCTTTAAATAAGTTTTTAGTAGCAGTAGGTTTTAAATCTTCTTTATAATCTAGTGCTAAAGAGTATCCTAAATCTTCTAAAGATTTTCTTACTTCTTCTTTATCTTTAGTAAAATCAACAACATGCGGAGTGATAACAAACACTAATTCTGTTTTGTCTTTTGATTTGTATTTAGAGCCAAATAATTTTCCTAATAAAGGAATGTCTTGTAATACCGGAATTCCATTTTTACTAAAAACTTCAGTATCAGTAATAAGACCACCTAAAACAATAGTCTCTCCATCTCTTACTTGAACAACTGTTGATAATTTCTTTTGTTTTGTATCTGGAGCAACAACCCTATAGCCATCTTTAACGTTTTTATCTTCACTATTTATTAGCTCACTAATGCTTGGATTAATTCTTAGCATAATTTTATTATCATCTGATATTTCAGGTAAGATATTTAATAAAATACCTACGAAAATTGATTTTTCTTCATCAGCATCACCCGTGCTACCACTATCTGTAGTTGTGCTACTTCCTTTTAATTTATAATTATATGTATCACCAACCGTGATTAATGCTTGTTGGTTATTTAAAGTTGCGATTTTAGGACTTGAAACAACTTTAACATCTCCACTTTCTTTAAGAAAATTTATCATACCTGTTAAATTAACACCCATATTTAAAGATATATTTTCTTTACCAAACCATTTACCATTATGAGATTTACCAACTTGCAAACCTGTATAATTTGCTGTTTTATCCCTTGGACTACCAGTACCAAGCGAAATTGTAGGCAAGTAACTTCCAATACCAGTAAATTGTAATCGGTCTCCTATAGTAGAACCAGCCGTACTAAAACCTAAATTAAATTGTGTCCAATCTATACCTGTTTTATGATATTTATTAAGGCTTACTTCAATAATTGAAACATCAATTACTACTTGTTTTTTAAGTGATTCTTGAACTTGATTTAAATAAGTTTCAATCCTATCTAAAATTTCATTACTTGAAGTAACTGTGATTAAACCCGCATTAGCATTGATTGTAGGAGGGGTAATAGGAATATTTTGACCTGAATTTTGAACTATTTCTGAAATCTCTTTGCCTATGTTTTTCCAAAAATCAAATTCTTCTTTAGTTTCAATCATATTATCACTATCTGAACTTGAACCTGAACTTGAACTTGAGCTACTGCTATCGCTACTGCTTGCTTGAGATTCAACATTTGCCTTAGTAATAGCACTACCCTTACGAACTGAAGTAATATAATCTAATTTAAATGTTTTAGTATTTAAACCTTGAATTTTTAAGATATTATTTGAAAAATCATAATCTAAACCTTGTTCAGCAATAAGCAAATCAAAAATGCCATTAATATGCATATTTTTAATACTTATTCCATCTTGTCTAGTACTCAATATTCCTTTTGAATATGAATCTTTATAAACTACACTAAAATCACATACTTTTGATAATTGATTAATTATTTCGTAAGCTGAAGTATCTTCTTTATTTACTTTAATATCAAAAGCTCTTTTTGAGCAATCTGCTGCACTTAATGAGCTAGATAGCATTAGCGCTGCACTTAAAGATATAATAGTTTTATTTAACACTGATTTGAACATTCTGATTATCCTTTAAATTAAGTTCTACATAATTAATTGAATTTGAAAGACCAACTCTTTCATTATTAATACTAACTACCCTATAACCTGCAGTAATTATTTCGTTTAAACCATACCATTTTTGATTGATTTTCACTCTTTTATCTACAATAGCATATAAAGTAAAAGTTATAACCTCGTCTGATTTGATTTTGTCCTTATAAAAAGGATCATTTGTTTTTGTAATTTCAAGATAGTCTATTGTATTTCTAACTTGAACTAATTCATTAAATTTATTGTCAAGTTCTGTTCTTGTCATAGCAAAAATTGCTTGAATACAAACTAATATACATAATACTTTTTTCATTAATATTTAATCCCCCATATTGAGATTTTAACATCAGCTTGAATGTCATTTGTATAAACTTTGTTATTTTCGCCACCATTATTATCATTATTAGGATTATCTGTAGGCTCAATTTTATATAGTTTAAGCATATTTACATCTACAACATCAATTGATTTTTCTAAGCTATTTACAAAATGTAAAATATTTTGGAATTTACCAGTTAAAGAAAATTGAACATTAAAAACTTCTTCTACTTTTTGACTTACCAAATCATTTACACTACTTCTTACATCACCTAAAACTACTTGATATTTTTTAGATAATTCATTAATTTTAGCCATAAACTCAGACCAATTTTTTTGATTATATAATAATTTTGACGCTTCTTTTAATTTGTCATCAAAATACATATTCTCATCACTGATTTCTTTTCTTGCTTTTTCTTCGCTAATGATATCTTGTGTTAATTTTTGTATTCTTGAATTTTGCTTTTCTCTTTCAATAAAATCATCAAGTCTTCTTAACTCTTCTTTAGCTTTATTTAATAATTCTGTTTGTTCTGCCACATACTGCTCTGAACTCTCATATGTATAATCATAGATTAAATAACCAAATAAAAATACACACATAAATATACTCATATAGAATATATTAGTATTAGGCTGCTTTTCGTAATAATTATCTATTTTATCAAAAATACTACCTTGTTTCATCTTAAAACCTTTATTACAATATTACTTTCATGCTCTTTATCTTTATCATCAAGATTTAATATCTTAATCAATACATCTCTTGATTCAATACTATAAGTATCATCAGCACCTATTTCTTTTAAGAATGAAGTTATACCTGTTGCAGTTCCTTTTAAATTAACATTTATAATATCATTATCAAAAGACATACTTGTTACTTTAATATTGCTTTGATTTAAGATACTAGCCATTTTTGTAGCTGCACTAGCTTTTGATAGATAATTAACTTTTTTATCATAAATATTATCTAAAAGTGTATATCTAAATTCTAAAGTTCTTCTAGCTTCATTTACTTCAGCTGATAAACTAGATAATCTACTTTCAAGATTTTTAATTTCATTATCAATTCTTGTATATTCTGTTTGTTTAGCAGGAATTTTTTCACTAGTATCTCTTTCTTCTACTTCAATAAATTTACCATTTATGTAATTATATATAGGATAAATACTAGCCAATACAATAACAGCTAAAATTGATAAAATTAACTTCCCAGAATATCTCTTTGCAAAAGGTGGTGGTCTTAAGAATGTAGATATGTTAAATACATCATTTGGCATTTTTAATTGTTCATTAGCTCTTAACAAGCTTAATAAAACAAATGGATTAATCCTTAATTCTCCGCCTTCTTTTTCAGGAGTAGTTGTAAATTCAGAAGGTGTATTAACCTCAACGGTAAAATTTCTAATATTTTTAAATAAATCATATTTAATTTTATGGATATTAACAAATTCTGCTACTTCAAGACTATTAATTCCGATTTCAACTTTATTATTAAGCATAGTTTCAAGTATAATATCATCATCAAGACACCTAAAGCAAGAAAACAATACTTCAACTTTTTTTAAGAAATTTTGACTTAACCCAATATCAGTTCCTACAAATACTTTTGTAATAGTAACATTATCTAATTGAGCACCTCTTAATATTAAAGATAAATTGTTAATTAAGAATTTAAAAGACTCGCTTAAAACCTTATTAAGTGAAACTCTTTTTGCATCGTCTACATGGTCAAAACCATATTTTGATAATTCATTTAAAAACATATGTTCAGGAATTCTCTCTCCTAAATCATGAGAAAAACTACCATGTAACATATCTATGCTAAGTTTATTAATAATCTTATAGTTTATTAATTCTCCATCTTTATACACGGTAAGTGTTGTATATGTTTTATGAAAATATATAAATACTTGAACTCCATCACTTTCTATAAGTTTGCTTGTATAATAATTTTGATACATCAATGGTTCAATATCTATATAATCAATATACTGAAGCTTATTAGCTACATCTTTAAATTCTGTTTCAATTTTTTCATTTTCTACTACAAATACATTATATACTGTATTAATTCCCATACTAGCATTAGAAATACTATAAGATATCTTATAATCCTTGTCTATATCTAATTCTAATACTTCATAAGTTTTGTTTGTAATTATACTGATTTCATCCTCATCTGTATCGTTTGGAACCTCAACAGAAGCATACTTTACATTTTCACCTGGCATATAGCCAATATTGTAAGCAGAATTGCTTTTTTCCTTAACGGTAATTTCACTAAGGACATTATCAGCAAGTTTATAGAGTTTTTTTGTACTTGAATCAAAAGCGACCAATTCTCTTTTTTTCGCTGTTTTCGCCATTTAAATACCTTTTATTTTTTATTGTTTTAAGCCTACTTTTTTTAAAAAGTTCTCATTATCGTACCATTTTTTTTGAACTTTTGCAACCAACTTTAAGTTAATTTTTAATAAAAAAACTTCAGCAATTCTTTTCCTAGCAACTATTCCAATACGCTTAATTGTATTAGCATTTCGACCGATTAGCATTGCTTTATGATTTTCTGAATCTGTAATAATATCGGCATAAATAGTTAAAAAATTATCTTTTTCTATAATTTTATTAATTAACACTTCACAACAATATGGCAATTCATCACTAAGATTTTGATAAATGCTTTCTATTATTAATTCTTTAATAACATCTTTAGTTGTTTTATCAGTGCTAAATTCTGGGTCAAAAAAATATGGGTGTTCTGGTAAATACTTTACCATCTCATCTAATAATTTATTTTTATAGAATTTATTTTTTGATGAATAAGGAATGATATTAGGAACAATATCTAATTTATTAAATTCTTCTAATTTATCTAACAATTTTTTAGGTTCAACCAAATCAACTTTGTTTATAACTACAATATGCTCAACCTTTGGCTTTAAATCTAAAAATTTTTTATATTCATCTAAACTATCAAAAATACTCATAACGAATACAATCAAATCACACTCATCTAAGCTCTTTTTAGCAGCTTCTATTAATAGTTGATTGAAATTCTTATTGCTTTCGTGTAGGCCTGGAGTATCTATTAATATTATTTGATTTTCATCGTGCATTATTACCACATTCATTTTTCTTCTTGTGGCATTTTCTTTATGTGATACTAGGCAAATATTTTCGCCTAGTAAAGAATTAATCATTGTGCTTTTACCGGCATTTGTTCTGCCGATTACACTTACAAAACCGCTTTTCATAAAATATATCTTGCTATATCTTGATTTTCTATAATAGAGCCTAATTTATCATCAACTAATTTTGTATCTATTACACAATCTTTATCTTTGTATTTATCACACTCATAAGAAATATCTTCTACTAATTTTTCAATAACAGTATGTAAGCGTCTAGCACCTATATCTTCCATACTTTCATTTGCTTGTGCTGCTATTTTTGCAATTTTTTTAATAGCATCATCTTCAAACACTAAATTAACTCCTTCAGTTTCTAAAAGGGCTTTATATTGTTTTAAAAGTGAGTTTTTAGGTCTTGTTAAAATCTCATATAATTCATCAGCACCCAAGCTATCAAGCTCAACTCTTAGTGGAAATCTACCTTGTAATTCAGGGATTAAATCACTTGGCTTACTTAAATGAAATGCACCTGCTGCAATAAATAATATATGATCAGTTTTTACATTACCTAATTTAGTATTTACTACACTACCTTCTACGATAGGTAACAAATCTCTTTGAACTCCTTCTTTGCTAGGGTCTTGTCTACTTGAATTACCCGAACTTACCGCAACTTTATCTATCTCGTCAATAAAGATTATTCCTTCATTTTGAACTCTTTTTAAGGCTTCATCTTTAATGCTTTCATTATCTAAAACACTATCTGTTAATTCAGTTTCTAAAACTTTTCTAGCGTCTTTAATTTTTAACTCTTTTTTCACTTTTTTATCAGCAATACCAATTACTTTTACCATCTCTTGCATACTTGCAAGTTCTGGTGGTAGATTTGGATTTGTCTCAAGTGAGCGTTGGGTTACATAAATTTCTATAACCTTATCTTCAAATTCTTTATTTCTTAAACGCTCTTTCATCTTTTCTAAGCTAGTTTCATACTCTGCTTGTTTTTCTTCACTAACACCTTTTGGCAATGGCGGTAATAATTTTTCTAAAATTTTATTTTCTATTAGTTCAGCTAATCTTGATTTGTTTTTTTCTAAATGTTCATTTTTTACTAAAGTTAAAGCCGCATTAGCTAAATCTCTTACCATACTTTCTACATCACGACCAACAAAACCAACTTCAGTATATTTACTAGCTTCTACTTTAATAAAAGGTAAGCCCATTAATTTAGCAATTCTTCTTGCAATTTCTGTTTTACCCACACCTGTGCTTCCTATCATTAAAATATTTTTAGGAACAACATCATCTTGCATACTTTCTTCAAGCTTTAATCTTCTATATCTATTTCTTAAAGCAATAGCAATTACCTTTTTAGCCTTTTCTTGACCTATTACATATTCATCTAAAAATTCAACAATTTCTTTAGGTAACATCTGCATTCTTAATCCCTTAATTCATAAGTAGTTATATTTGTGTTTGTATAAATACAAATCTCTCCTGCAATTTTAAGACTTTCTTTAACTAAAGTTAATTCATCTAAATTCGCATGATTATGCAATGCTCTTGCAGCACTAAGTGCGTATGCTCCACCACTTCCAATAGCACAAATGCACTCATCTTGTGGCACAACTACATCGCCTGTCCCGCTTAATAAAAAGATTTGTTTTCTGTTTAAAACTATCATCATAGCTTCAAGTTTTCTTAAGTATTTATCTTTTCTCCACTCTTTTGAAAACTCAATAACAGCTCTTTCTAAATCTCCTTTTTTACTCTCAAGCATTTTTTCAAACATATCAAATAAAGTAAAAGCATCAGCAGTGCTTCCTGCAAAACCTGCTAATACTTTTCCTTCATAAAGCTTTCTAAGTTTTACTGCATTACCCTTTAAAACCGTATTTCCAAAAGTAACTTGCCCGTCACCACCAATTACTGAAGCGTCTTTTCCTTTATAAGCTAAAATCGTAGTAGCGTGAAACATTAAGCACCTTTTACCACTACTATAAATTCAGCAACAATGCCATGACCTAATTTTGCACTCACTTTATACTCACCTTCTGCTTTAATAGCATAATCTTGAATACTTTTTTTATCAAGTTCAAGGTTAAATTGCTCTTTAATAGCGTGTGAAATTTCATCTTTTGTAACTCCACCAAATAATGCTCCATTAGCACCTAATTGTTTTTTAATAATAACTTTTTTATCAGCTAAACTATCTTTTAATTTATTCATTAATTCAAGCTCATATCTGTCTTGCTCTTCTTTTTTCTTTAAATCACTTGCGTGTTTTCTAAGCACTTCTGTGCTAGCAACTTTTGCAAAACCTTTACCAATTAAGAAATTTTGACCATAACCATCTTTTACTTCCTTAACTTCTCCGGCTTTACCTAAGCCTTTTACATCTTTAATTAATAAAACTTTCATAATTTCTCCTTTTTGTAATATTATTGATTGTAATAAAAAAAAGTATATTTTACGCAAATTATTATGTGGAATTTAAATCTATAATGAATGATTTAAATTCTAATACTTTATTTGATTAAGTATGTCGTAATTATAACAACCCATCTGCTCGCCTAAATCACAAGCTTTTTTACTTAATTTAAGCGCTTTATCATAGTCTTCTTTTACACCTTCACCATTAAAATAAGCAAGAGCTAAATTATTGCAAGCCATAGGATATTCTCCATCACAAGCTTTTTCATATAATTTAATTGCTTTATTGTAATCTTGTTCTACGCCTTTTCCTTCGCTATACGAGACGCCAGCATTATAACAAGCATTAAAAACTTCTCCATCACAAGCTTTTTCATACAACTTGATTGATTTACTATAATCTTGCTTTACACCTTGTCCAATATAATAAGAATTACCTAAATTATAACACGCTTCAAAAATATCTGCATTACAAGCTTTTTCATATAAGTTATTTGCTTTTTTGTCATCTTGTTTTATACTTTTTCCATTTTTATATATCCAACCTAAACCAAAACAAGCACCAAACTCATTTGCATCACAAGCTTTTTTAAATAGCTTAATTACTTTTGAATAATCTTGCTTTACATATTTTTCTTGACTATAAATATAACCTAAAAAACTGCAAGACTTAAAATTATCTTTAGCACATTCTTTTTCCCAAATTTTAGCAGCTTTTTCGTATTCTTTATTTTTATAATACTCTAAACCTTGATTAGCAAAACAAAACACGCTAATAAATACAAATAATAAGATTTTTCTCATTTTTATTCTTTAATATCTTTTTGATAATTTTCTACAGCTTTATTCCACATCAGTTTATATTTGCGTTTAAGATATTCAATTTCTTCTCTAGCTAATTCTAATTCTTTATTTAGCGTATCTATTACTTTTCTATCTTCATCATAAAGCTCTTGCATAGAATAAAGTGCTTCTTTTAAAAAGGCATTTTCACCCCTTAAAACTTCTAAAGTTTCATCTTTTGCATCTAAGACTTTCTCGTGAAGATTAAGAATAGTTCCGATAGTTTTTTCTATAAAATTACCTGCAGGGGTATTTGCAATATCTTGAACTTCTATGTTTTTATCTTTTACAGGAACGATTGCAAAAGTCCCCGCATTTGCTTCTATTAAAAGCTTTTCATTTTCATATTTGTGTTTTAATGAACCACTTTTAATCATAGCCATTACAACTTCTTCATTCAAATGAACTAATTTGCAAAATTCACTAAGTTCAAGATATGTTTGCATAAAAACTCCTATGCTCTTAAAAAGCTAAATTCTGGCAATAAAGATGGGCTTAAAATCTCATTTATATTACCACTATGTAATTCGCCAAATTCTTTGTTATTCTCATTTATAAGCTTTTTAAATTTGCAAAAATATTTATCATCACGCTTATAAATTTCGCCTATTTCATTATTTACTAATTCAATACTTGCATTTAATGGAGCAAATATTTCGTATTCATAATCTTTTTTAATAATTCCCTTACTAGCTATGCTTTTACCATTTTCACTAAACCCATGCACTTGCATTGTGCCTTGCATTATTGAAGTTTCGTGATTTTGAGTATCATCTTTTTCATAAGGTCTAGCCATTAAATACCCATCAGTAAATCCACGAGATTTTAAAGTATTTAACTCATCATCATATTTTTTCGCATCAAATTGATTATTTAAAGTATCAATTACAGCTTGTTTGTAAGTTCTAGTTGCACAAGCTACATAATATTCACTCTTAGTTCTTCCTTCTATTTTAAAGGCATTTATGGCATTTTTTTCCATAATTTTGTCTATATAATTAGCAAGTTTTAAATCTTTAGAATTAAAAATATGTGTTCCTAAATCATCTTCTACTATTCTAAATAAAGCATTATTTTCTGGATTTTTCGCATATAATTCATAAGGAAATCTACAATCATTAGCACATGCACCAAGATTTGAGCGTCTTCCACTCTGAACTGCTGATATTAAACACCTTCCACTATAAGCAAAACACATTGAGCCATGCACAAATGCTTCTATTTCAATATCTGCATTTTTTGCTATATCACAAGCATCTTTTAAGCCTAATTCTCTAGCAATTACAACTCTTTTTGCACCTAAATCCTTATAAACTAAAGCATCTTCATAATTTAAAATATTTGCTTGAGTGCTAACATGGATAGGAATATTAGGAGCTATTTCTTTTGCTAATCTCATAGCACCTATACTAGCGATTATTAACGCATCAGGTTTTAACTCAGCAAGTAAGGCTAAATGTCTTTTAAGACCTTCTAATTGAGCACTCACATGAAAACCATTAACAGTTGCATAAACTTGCACACCTTTGCTATGAGCATATTTTATACCTTCTGCAAAGCTAGTTTCATCAAATTCTTTAGCAGCACGAGAGCGTAAAGAAAACGATGAAAGTCCTGCATAAACAGCATCAGCACCATAATTTACAGCAATTTTTAATTTTTTTAAATTACCTGCTGGAGCAATTATTTGTGGAGTTAGCATTATTTTTTACCTAATGACGCAATTAATGCTTCAATATCATCATTTGTAACCAAATCAGCTGTGCTATCTCCTTCAATATGAACAGCACTACTAACTCTTTTTTCATCATCAATTCTGCCTTCAAACAAGCTATTCATATACTTAGATAATGCTCTCATTACATTAATTACACGCTCAATTTTTTGTCTATGAATATCTTGATATTGCATAGCATCCATTGCCATCATAGCTTCATCTTGTCCCATTGCTAAATTATCTAATGCTTCATCAATTTTTGCTAATTGTTCTTTGCATTCAGCTAAACATTCACTAAATTTATTAACATTAGGAAATTTCTCATTTAAAGTTGTAAATAACTCAACTTGATTTTGAACTGATTTTTTAAAGGTTTTTATAATCTTTTCAGCAGTTGCAAAATAATCCATCATTGTTTCAATTTTTTCAAGTAATTCAGTAGCTTTAACTTCACTATCACGAGTTACATCATCTAATTGATTTACAACTTTATGATCTTCTGTTGGTGGTGGTGGTGGCCAAGATTTCCTTGAATCTGGTCTATATGATTTATATTCTTCTTCTAAACTCAATTCTTCATCTTCTAAATCTTCAATTGCTTCACTAGGCTCTACAACTTCTTCTTTTATATCATTAACAATTTCATCTTCAAAATCATCAAGCCCACCAGCCATTAAAGCATCTAATTCTTCTTGCGTCATTATTTTTCTTCCTTAAAATAATACTTAATTAAAAAATATTAGCTAAAATCATAGCTAATCAAATCTAACTTAAGGTTAAAAAAATGGCTAAATTTGTAAATAATGTTACCGAATTCTTTGATTTTTGCATAAGCAATGAAATAAAGTTTGTAGATTTTAGATTTACTTCTCTTGATGGCACTTGGAATCATCATACATACACTATGAAAAGTGTAACAAAAGATACACTTACTAATGGAATTCCTTTTGATGCAAGCTCGTATAAAGGATGGCAACCAATTGAAAAAAGTGATATGATATTAATCCCTGATGTTACAACAACTTTTATTGACCCATTTACAAGCGACAATACCGTTATTGTAATCTGTGATATTTTTGATGTTTATAAAAATGATTTTTATGAAAAATGCCCAAGAACAATAGCAAAAAGAACTCTTAAAATGCTAGAAAGTAGTGATATTGCTGATACTGCGTATTTTGGTGCTGAAAATGAATTTTTCATCTTTGATGATATTAAAATCGTAGATACAATGAATTATGCTATGTATCAAATAGACACAGAAGAAGGTGAATGGAATGATGGTAAGCATTATGAAGACGCTTATAACACCGGTCATCGCCCAAGAAGAAAAGGTGGTTATACTCCAGTTCCTCCTGTTGATAGTATGCAAGATTTAAGAGCTGAAATGGTTCAAGTTTTAGAGCGTGTTGGTATTGAATGCTTTGTTCATCACCACGAAAACGCACAAGGTCAAGGAGAAATCGGGGTTAAGTTTAATACTTTAGTAGAAGCTGCTGATAATGTTCAAATATATAAATATGTAGTAAAAATGGTAGCTCATCTAAATGGTAAAACTGCTACATTTATGCCAAAACCACTTCATCTTGATAATGGTAGCGGAATGCACGTTCATATGAGCTTATTTAAAAATGGTAAAAACTTATTCTATGATAAAAGTGGCTATGCAGGACTTAGCAAGACTGCAATTCATTATATAGGTGGGGTTTTAAGACACGCAAGAAGTGTAACAGCATTTACAAATCCAACTACTAATTCTTATAAAAGATTAATACCAGGGTTTGAAGCTCCATCAATTCTAACTTACTCTTGTCAAAATCGTTCAGCTAGTTGTAGAGTGCCTTATGGAATTAACGAAAAAAGTGCTAGAGTTGAAATGCGTTTTCCTGATAGTTCTAGTAATGTGTATTTGGCATTTTCATCTATGCTTTTAGCAGGACTTGATGGAATTAAAAATGAGCTTACTGCAGCTGGACCTATGGATGAGAATTTATTTAAATTAAGCCTTGATGAAATTAGAGAAAAAGGAATAGAGCAATTACCACATACTCTAAGGGGTGCTTTAGAGAGCTTAATCCGTGATAATGCTTATTTAAAACCTGCATTTACTGATGTTTGCATACAAGATTATCAACATATGAAGTTTAAAAATCAAGTTTGGCCAGTAGAACAACGCCCAACTGCATACGAATTTAAAACTACATATTCTTGCTAATTATTTAGAGGTTGAAAAACCTCTAAAGTATTAATCAATTTGAACGCTTTTTACCCTACTAAAATTATCATTTTTTGCAAGACTTAGTCTAATTATACTATCTTCATTAGCGATTAAACTATGATTAATATTAGCAGCTACTTTTATACTCATCAAATCTTTTAGATTTATACTTTTATTATCAATTATAAACTCAATATCCCCTTTTAAAACCTGAACCACAATCACTCCTGGAGCTTTATGCTCTTGCATAATTTTACCTTTTGGTAAAATAATTTGGATTTCTTTGTTTGCTTCATCATCATAAATTGGAGTTATTTTTAACCCACTTGAATTGCCTTGCCATTCTTTTACTTCATAAATTACATTAAATTTCATAAAATCTCCTTTGAATAATTTTAGGAGTATTTTACTCTTTAAAGAAATAAAAAGACTTGATTTATCTCATTTGTTCTAATACAAATTCAGGTGTCATTTGTTTCATACAATTGTGGTGCTTTAAAGGACATACTTTTTTAGCACAAGGAGAACAAGGCAAAAACAATGAAAATAACTTACCATTATTACAAAAAGGATATGTTTGTTTTGTATTCGTAGGTCCGAAAAATGCTAGAACTTTTATATTAAAACTAGCACCTAAATGCATAATTCCACTATCATTTGCCAATAAATAATCAAGGCTAGAAACTGCTAAAGCCAATCTTTTAATATTAGTTCTGCCGCACAAATTAATGGCTTTTATATCGTATTTTTTAAGCTCATCTTCAATAAAATTACAAATTCCAGCTTCATTTTTAGTCCCAAAAAGTATTATTTTATGTTCTTTAAAAGTGCTAGCAATTTTTGCAAAATAACTAGGCTCATAGCATTTAGCAGCACCATAATTAGCACCAGCTGCTATTCCTATTAGTTTTCTTGTTTTAAGCTTTTTAAAAGGTAAAGCTGTGTTTAATTGCTCGTCTAATCCAAGTGGCTTTATTAGATTAAAATATTTTAAAACTTGATGAGTATTATCACTTTTGTTTGCTTTAAAATAAAATTTTTTCTTAGCATTTAATATAAATAACAAAAACTTAGATGACAAACTTGCTTTAAATGAAATTCCTAAATCAAATTCTCCTTTTAAAGCCTTAATTTGCTTTAATCTTTGTTTTTTTATCTCTACTACAACTTCACCTAAATCCTTATAAAGCTCACAAGCTACAAAACTTCCATAAAAAGTAATTTTTGCATTAGGATATTTTTTAATTAAAGCATTAATAGCACCAGCAGCCATAATAGCATCGCCTAGCCAATTAGGTAAATATATAAAAATTTTCAATACTCATCCTCATAAAATGTCTTAAATCTTTTGTGAAACCAAAAATACTCGCTAGGATTTTTTTCCCACATTTTTTTCGTGCATTCTAATTGATAAAAGCTAAGTTCTTCTATTGTTTTTTCACTAGCCTTTAATGGCTTAAAAAACTCTATACAATAACCATCGCTAATTTCATAAATATAAACAGGCAATAAATAAGCATCACACCTTTTAGCTATAAGACTTGCTGCATTGCTTTGAGTAACTTTTCTACCATATAAAATAAACTCGCTACTTTCTTTAATATGTGCGTCTTGATCGCTTACAATTCCTACTAATTCATTATTGTTTAAAGCCTTAATCATAGGTCTTAAAGCATTTGTTTTTTCTATTAGTTTTACTCCGAAATTTTCTCTATATTTAGTAAGTATGGCATTAATTTTTGCACTCTCTAAAGCTCTTCCAATTATATTAATTTTACAATTATACTTAATAGCAACAGCAGATGGCAAAATCTCCCAATATCCATAATGTGCTGTTGTAAAAACTATTTTTGCATTAGCACTTAATAAATCTTGTAAATATTCTTCGTTTTTAAATAATTTAATTTGTTTTAATAATTTTTCTTGGCTTATATTTTGATTTTTTACCATTGATAATATATAAAAGGCAAATTTTTTATAAACTTGTTTGGTAATTTCTATACTTTTTGGAGCTTGTGTGAGTTTGCAAAAATGCTCTAAGTTTTTTAAGATTATATTTTTATGTTTTTTATTAATTCTAAATGCTAGGCTACCGATTAAATTAGCAAAGAATTTTAAAATCTTATTGGGAATTAATTTTAGTAAAAAATTAAAAAAATAAAAAATAAAAATATATAAATAATCTCTCATTTGCTAAAAACCTTATTAATAATATCTAAAACTTTTTCTTTATTTACATCG
Organism: Campylobacter sp. RM12654; assembly: GCF_020137585.1. Lineage (NCBI taxonomy): Bacteria > Pseudomonadati > Campylobacterota > Epsilonproteobacteria > Campylobacterales > Campylobacteraceae > Campylobacter > Campylobacter sp. RM12654. The sequence goes on along the minus strand of NZ_JACGAR010000015.1, from coordinate 12,323 downwards.
CTAAATTTATAAAAATAATGTTGTAAATTAGATGGACTTATTAATCTTTTTGCAGGTTTTTTATCACATTCGTTTAAAAAAGTTATATTAGGACGATTTAAAACCACAGCAATATGAGTAGTCCCGCTATCATTTCCTATAATTAATTTTGCTAATTTGCTTAAAAATACTAATTCATTTAATGAAATTTTAGGCAAGACTTTAGCATTTTTACATTCTTTTGCAATCTCATTTGCTCTATCAAGTTCTATTTGAGAACCCCAACTAAGCAATATTTTATAATCACAATTTTTACAAATATCAATCAATTTTTCTAAAGGAAGCATTTTATTTATCTTGCTTGAGCCATTATGTAATAATATAAATTCATCTTCTACTAAAGGCTTTATTTTATTCATAATATTTTGAGTTTTTATCTCATCATAAATTAATACATCGCTAGTTACTAACTCATCATTGTTAAATTCTTTTAAAGCAAAGCGAGTTAATTCAAGGCTTCTTTTATACACATTTTCTAAATAATCACAATTGCAATGGTTTTTATAAAAATAATAAGCTAACTTTTCTCTTAAACCATTTTTAGAATATCCATAAGAATTTGCGCTCAAATAATTTGCTAAAAAACCTGATTTTATTCTTCCTTGATAATCAATACTAATATCATATAATTTTTTTAAATGTTTTATCTCTTTTAATGCTTTTATTGGGTGTTTTTTGAGTGGTAACGAATAAATATTATCAAACCAAATAAGTCCATCAAATAAAAAATAAAACCTAGAATCTACAAAAAAATCAATCCTAGCTTTAGGATATGCAGCTCTTATATAATTAATATGCCATAGCATATGAAAAATATCGCCCATTGCACTAAGTCTAATTATTGCTATTTTCACTTAAATCCTTTGAAATTACACTTTCAAATTCCTTGATTGCTTGTTCATTTGAAAATTGTAATTTTATTTCTATTCTTCTGCTTGCTTGTTTATCTTCAACGCCATCTTTAAATTTTAAATCATTATAGCTTTTGCCAACTGCTACAAGTAGTTTTTCTAATCTTTTATCATTATAAAACGAATTAATAAATTTCATAATCTCCAAAGCTCTTTTTTGAGATAACTCAAGATTATAAGTAAATCCACCAACACTATCAGTATGTCCTTCAATCACTATACTATCAATATTAGCTAGAATTTCAGGTGAGCTAAGCAAGGCATCAAAATACTTAATTAAAGTTTTTTTAAGCTCTTCTTTTGCACTATCTTTAATCAAATACTCCGCACTATCAAACAAAATACTAGCATTTAAGCTAATACTGCCTGAATTAAGATTGATTAAAATATCATTTGATAACTTATTTTGTAAAGCTTGAATTAATTTTGTTTTATTATTTTTAAGCTTTTCGTATTCAACCTTAAACCCACTCAATTGCTTTGCTAATTCGTCTATTTTATCATCTTTATTTTTTATTTTTATTTCAGTATCTTCAAGATTTTTAAGTAGCATTAAAATCTGTGCGTCTTTTTTGTCAATATTGCTTAATAATTCTTCCTTATTTTTTGCATTTTCATCTAAATTAAGAAGCAATTTTTTAATATAATCATTTGCATCTTTATTTTTATTTAACTCATCGTTTAATGAAATATTGAGTTTTTCAAGCTCTTCATTTAACGAGCTCAAAAGCTCATCTTTGCTAATTATTAAAGCTTTTGATTCATCTAAATGTTTTTGTTCATTTTTTAGCTCATTTTGTGTAAAAATATATTTTAAAACAATAGCACTAAGAACTAAAATAAATACAAACAACAATCCAGCCATCAAATCAGCATAAACTATCCAAAAATTATTATTATCTTTATTACGCATTATTTATTTTATTTAATACCTGATTTGCTTCTTTACTAAGGTTTTCAATATCAGCTTTTAATTCATCAACTATTCTAAATTCGTGTTTTTCATCTTCATAAATATTTTTAAAATCTAATAATTTAGCTTCTAAATCTTCTTTTAATTTAGCAAATTCTTTCAAGCTATTTTCAATTCTTAATGAAAATTCATCTATCTTTTCTTGCATTTGCTTAGTATTTTTATTGCTTAATTCTAAAGATTTTTGAGCTAAATTTGTATGAACTATCGCAATTTTTTCATAAGATTTAAATAATTCTTTAAAACCTGTAAATTTATCTTGATGGAGTTTTGATATTTCATTAAAAAACTCATTATCATAAAGCTTTGATAATAATAAATTTGTATTAGAAAATAACTCACTATTTTTTCTAAGAGAAATTCTTTCTAATTCTTCTTTACTCCAAAAATATTTTTTACTATTAATTCTATAATTTTCTTTAAAATTATTAATTTTAGCAATACCAAGTCTTGAATAAAACATCCACCAAATAGTAAGAAAAATCCCGTAAATTGAAACATAAAAAGCAGTTGAAATTCCACTAAGCAATAAGCTAATTTCTCCTTCAAGCGCAGCTGAACTACCTACTTTAAAATCAGGCATAGATATTGCAATACTTATAAAAGTTCCTAAAATTCCAATCATTGGAAAAACAGCACTAGCAATATATCCAAATGAAAGTGGCTTTAGCTTATGTAAATAATTATCAAAAAATTCATCAAAACTCACATTAGCCTTACTAATTTCATCAATTCTTAAAGAATTATCTTTAATAAAATCTTTTAAATCATTTTCAAAAATTGACGAATTCTTTTTAATTTTTGCATATACACAATATTCATTTTGCGGTGCAAAAAACATAACAAATACTAAAAGCACAGCACACATTATAATAGTATGTAATGGCATAATAAGTTTTATAATATTTAAATAAGCTAAAATCGCTAACACGAAGACTAATAAGGGTAAAAAGATTAAAAATAAAAAAGAAGAAAATACACTTTTCTTCTTTTTAACAATTATTGTTTGCAAGATTAATTCCTATTCATACAATTTAACTCGCTAAACGCTTGTAAAAGGCGTTTTTGCATAGATTTTTCTCCAGCAACTAACCACATTCTTGGGTCATAATATTTCTTATTAGGCTTATCATCGCCTTCAGGATTTCCGATTTGTCCTTGTAAATATCCGTGATTTTTTACTTCATATTCACGAACACCATCCCAAAATGCCCATTGAGTATCAGTATCTATATTCATTTTAATTACGCCGTAATTGATTGCTTCAGTGATTTTTTCTGCTTCACTACCACTTCCGCCGTGGAATACAAAATTAAGTGGTTTTGCACCCTTTTGTAAATATTCTTGACAATTATGCAAAATTACTGGCTCAAGTCTTACATTTCCTGGTTTATAAACCCCATGAACATTACCAAAACTTGCTGCGATTGTATAATTTGTCCCAATTTTGCTTAATTCTTTATGAGCTAGTGCTACATCGCTTGGTTGAGTGTATAATTTAGCATTGTCAATATTTGTATTATCAACTCCATCTTCTTCTCCACCAGTGCAACCTAATTCAATTTCTATACCGATTTCTAATGCGTTAAATTTCTTAAAATATTCGCAAGAAATTTCAATATTTTCGTTTAAACTTTCTTCGCTTAAATCAAGCATATGAGAACTAAATAAAGGTTTTTTATGAATTGCATAAAATTCTTCATTTGCCTTAATTAAATCATCTATCCAAGGTAAAAGTTTTTTTGCTGCGTGATCAGTATGTAAAATAGCAACTACCCCATAAGCAGCTGCTACTTCATGCACATACTTTGCACCTGCAATTGCTCCAATTACTGCTGAATTAGGACAATCTTTTCCTGCAAAAAAACTAGCTCCGCCATTACTAAATTGAATAATAATAGGCGAATTTGCTTCACGAGCAGCTTTTAATGCGGCGTTTATAGAATTTGTTCCTACAACATTTACTGCTGGAATTGCAAATTTATTTTCTTTTGCGTAAGCATAAACACGCTCTAAATCTTTACCATAAATAACACCTGGTTTTACTAATTCTAAAACACCCATTATAAATCCTTATTTAACTTGTAAGCCTGAATTTTTAATTAAATTCTCAACTTCGTTTTTAATTAATTCTTTATGTTTTTCATTTTTTAAACCATTTTCAATAAATGGAGTTGCTTCTTGTAAGCTTCCTTGTCTGCTAGCTCTAAAATCTTCTCCTAAGATTACATGAAAACCAAATTGAGATTTTACAGGTTCTGACACTTCATCTTTTTTAAGTTTTTTAGCTGCATTGAAAAACTCAGGAACTAATTCATTTGCACTCATATAAGGTAAATCGCCACCCATTGCTCCTGAACCTTTATCAAGTGATTTTGATTTAGCAAGTTCGCTAAATTTAGCTACTAATTTATCTCCTTTAAGACCTTTTAATTGTTTTAATATTTCTTTAGCATCAGCTTCGCTAGCAACTAAAATATGTTTAGTTTTTACAGCTTCAGGAACTTTAAAATCATTTAAATGTTCATCATAATATTTTTTAATTTCAGCATCACTTACCTTGATACCTTCAAATTTTTTCAATAAATATTGTTGAGCAAGTAATAATTCTTTTGCACTATTTAAAGCTGATTGAAATTTCGCATCTTTATCTAATTTCATCTTTTCAGCTTCTTTAGCAAAAAGTCTTTTTGATAATACATCTCTTATTAAACCATCTTTAACTTCTTTTGGAAGCGCACTTACATCGCTTATTTGAAATTGAGCTAAATAAGGTGCTAAATCATCGCTTGTAATTTCTCCACCTTTATAAGTTGCAACCACAGCTGCATTTAAGCTTACACCACATAAAAGTCCTGCTAGAACTAATGAAATTTTTTTCATAATATCTTCCTTTTTCAATTGATTTGATATATCATTTTACAAATATTGTGTAAAAAAATAGTAAGATAGTAATTATGAGAAGAAGAGAAAAAGAAATTAAAAATAGATTTTTAAATAATTATAAAAACGCAAAAAGTGAATTAATTTTTAATAATGATTATGAACTTTTAGTTTGTGTTATGCTATCAGCTCAATGCCTTGATAGTAGAGTTAATCTAATAACACCAAGTTTATTTGCAAACTATCCTGATATAAATTCTTTAGCAAATGCAAATTTAATGAATATAAAAGAATTAATTAAAAGTTGTAATTTTTATCAAAATAAAGCAATTAATCTTATCAAAATGGCAAAAAGTGTTGTGGAATTTCATTCAGGAATTATACCTATGAGATTTGATGATTTAATAAATCTTGCAGGGGTTGGAGAAAAGACTGCTAATGTGGTTTTATGCGAGAGTTTGGGTGCAAATGTAATGGCTGTAGATACTCATATTTTTAGAGTTAGCAAAAGATTAAAAATATCAAATGCAAAAACTCCTAATGATTGTGCTAAAGAGCTTACAAAACTATTTAAAACCGACCTTGATAAATTGCATAAAGGAATGGTTTTGTTTGGAAGATATATTTGCAAGGCTAAAAAACCTGATTGTAATAATTGTTTTTTAAACGATTTATGTGATGAATATAAAGAGCAAAAGAACTCTAATAATCAATAAAAAACATTATTTTATAATATTTATTGTTTTAATTGCTATATTTTGTTTGCAAGTGCACTTGAAATTCTTAGATTTTTGCGAGTTTTTAGAACAAGATAGTTATGAGTTAAAAATAAGCAATAATTATTCAAAAACTAAAAATAATAAAAGTTATTATGTTCTAGCACTTGCATATAAAGATGTTTTAATATACACAACTACTAAAAAAGAAATTAAATCCAATCAAATCAGCTTAAAATTCGCAGCTAAAAATAAGCTTAATTTTTATGAATACTTACAAGCTAGATTTTATTTACCAAGCTATGCTTTAGAAGAATTAGATGAGATTAAAGAAAACGCTTTTGTAAGTTATTTTATAAATCAGCACGAGAATTTAACTATGAAGCAATTTTTTGGAGCTTTATTTTTTGCAAAAAGCATTAGCAAGGATTTAAGAGATAGCGTAAATTACTATGGAATTGCACATTTACTAGCAATATCAGGCTATCATTTAGGGCTTATTTATTCCATATTTTTCTTTATATTTTCAATTATTTATAAATATTTTCAAAAAAGATTTTTTCCATATAGGTCAATTCATTTTGATTTAGGAATAATTATTTTCATAATCCTAGCCTTATATTTTTATGAAATTGGTCTAGTTGCAAGCTATTTTCGCTCATTTATAATGGCTATTTTGGGATTTTATTTTATAATTAGAGCAATTAAAATTCTTAGTTTTTCACATTTATTTTTAGCATTTTTTATTTGCATTGCTATTAATCCTAGTTTTTTATTTAATGTAGGGTTTTTCTTCTCTTGCCTTGGGGTCTTTTATATATTTTTATTTATTTATCATTTTAATGCTAATTCACTTACAAAACTAATCTGCCTTGAACTTAGCACCTTTTTTGCAATGGTTGCACCTGTTTTATACTTTTTTCCATTGCTTAGTTTTCAACAATTATTAGGGATTATTTTAACTCCTATTTTTGTGATTTTTTATCCTTTAGTTTTGTTTTTACATATTATTAATTTAGGAGATTTATTAGATAAATACTTATTAATATTTTTAGATTTTAAAATGTTTGCAATTAATTTTAAATTGGAATTTAAATATTTTTTCATTTATTTAATACTTAGTTTTTTATCAATTTTTCATAGGTATTTAGCAATTTTTGTTATAAGTTTGAACTTAATATTTTTTATTTATCTAGGATTTTTATGAAAAAGATTTTACACATTTTAAAAACAATTATTAATGTAAGTGATAAAGGTATTTTACAACACGCTAGCTCGCTTTCTTTTTATAGTGTTTTAAATATTATTCCGATTTTATCTTTAAGTTTTTTTGTATTCGCTCATATGCCAAGTTTTAAAGAACAAAGCAGCCAATTAAATAATTTTATATTTAGCTTAATTTTGCCAAACCAAGAAGCAAATTCTGTAAATTACATAGAGCAATTTTTACAAAATAGCACAAAACTTGATGTAGCAGGAATTATCGCTATGGTTTTTGCTTTATTTATGTTTTTTAATGCTTATGAAAATACCATCTCACACATTAGCAATACTCCTAAAAAGGGCTTTTTTTCATCACTTAGCACATATTGGTCGCTAATTACTCTAGCGCCTTTAGGCTTATTAACTAGCTTTTATTTAAGTTATAAAATTCAAAAATATATAGATGCAATAGGACTTAAGTTTAATTTCTTAGGAATTTTACCTTTTTTAATCATTTGGGCTTTGTTTTTTGTATGTTTTCATATATCAATTAATAAACATTTAAATCCTAAAATCATAGCTCTAGTAAGCTTTTTAGTAGCTTTGGTTTGGAGCATTTTTAAAAGTCTTTTTGTATTTTATATATCATTAAATAAAGTATATGCTAGCATTTATGGTAGTTTTTCTGCTGTTTTATTTTTCTTTATATGGCTTTATTTTTCTTGGATAATTTATCTTAATGGAGTAAGAATTAGTTCTTTACTAAACACAGATAATGCAAAAACAAAATCAATAAAATAGGAACTAAATTCCTATTTTAAAATCTATAATTATTTAATTTAAATTATATAAATATATTTAATAATTTTATAAATATTTTGCTAATTTAAAATCGCTAATTTGACTATATATTAGGAATTTCAGAATATTTTTTCAAAATTTATTTTTTTTAAGTAAAGTTTAAGATTGTAGGAGTAGAATGCCGGCGCATTTTAATTAAAAAGGAAGAAAAAATGAAAAAGTTATTAGTTTTAACAGCTATCTTAGGTGCATTTAGTGCAGGTTTATTCGCAGAAGAAAATACAGACGCTACAAAAGTTCAACCAGTAGAACAAACTCAATCAGTAGAAAATGCTGATGCAAACGCACAAGCAGTTGCAGTTGAGCCAGAAGCAGAAAAAAAAGACGCTGAAAGCAAATAATTTCTAAGCTACCTTTTAGGTAGCTCCTCTTTATATATCAATCAAAACTTTATTAAATAAAATCTCAAAATTATTACAAAATTACTCACTTTTTTAAAAAAACAAAATTAATTGCTTATATTTGTAACAAATTAAATATTTTAAGACAAAATAAAGCGATTTAATAAAAGGAGTTTTAATGGAAAAAATCAATCTCGGTATTGCAACTTTGCTTAGCAATGATAATGGCACTAGTGTGCTTGAACTTAATTTTTATAGCACATTTATTTGTATTATGCTTGTCTTAATTTTGGGTAGAATAATTACTAAATATTCTAGCTTTTTAAGAAATTACGATATTCCAGAGCCTGTAACTGGTGGTATCATAGTAGCATTTATTTTATTCTTATCTAGTTATTATGCAAATTTTACAATCAAATTCGCAGAAGATATAAAAACCCCACTTTTGTTAGCATTTTATGCAACGGTTGGGCTTAGTGCTGATTTTGATAGTATCAAAAAGGGCGGGAAATTACTAATTACTTTTTCAATTGCTGTTTTCGTCTTATTAGTGGTTCAAAACGCAATTGGTGTTGGAGTAATGAGTGCTATGGGTGAAAATCCATTAATAGGCTTACTTGGTGGCTCAATTACACTTAGTGGCGGACACGGAACTGGTGCTGCTTGGGGAGCTACATTTCAAGAAGCACCTTATAATTTCGCACAAGCAACTGATATAGCAATGGCGTGTGCTACTTATGGATTAATTTCTGGTGGGCTTATTGGTGGTCCTATGGCGAATTATTTAATCAAAAAATTTAATCTAAAAAGCGATGAAGTAGAAAACAACGAAACATCAAGTGATGAAGCATTTACAAGTCCGCAAAAAGTAAGATTAATTACAAGTTATAGTTTTATTACAAGCTTAAGTTTAATTGCTCTTGCTTTAGTGATTGGTAATGCAATTGATTATGCGTGCCAAGCAGCAAATGTAGCTACCAATAAAGAAATTGGCTTTTTAAAATTCTTAGATAGTATGCCGACATTTGTATGGTGCTTATTTTCAGGTATTATTATTAGAAATGGCTTTAGCTCACTAAATATTCATAAAGTATTTGATAGAGAAGTAGGTGTGATAGGAAATGTGGCTTTATCATTATTCCTTGCTATGTCAATTATGACTTTAAATATCGTTGAACTTATAAAATTAGCTGTTCCAATCAGCGTTTTATTAATAATTCAAACAATAGCAATTATTATTTATGTAAGATATGTAACCTTTGTTATTTGTGGCAAAAACTACGCAGCAGCTTGCCTTGTAGCAGGACATTGTGGCTTTGGTATGGGTGCAACTCCAACCGCGATTGCAAATCTTCAAGCAGTAACAAATCACTTCGGACCTTGCAAAATAGCATTTATTATCGTTCCTATTATGGGTGGATTTTTAGTAGATATTGTAAATGCTCTTGTTGTTAATGGCTTTGTTGGATTTTTATTTTAATTCCTAGATTTTCTAGGAATTACATTCTTTTGGGGTTTTTAAATCAGGTAAAGTAAAATTAGCCTTTTTTAAAAGCTCTAAAATCTCTTTAGTATTTTCATAATTTATCTCATAATAAATAAACGCCCCATCTCTACTAGCTATTAATAAATCAGCATCTTTTAATATCTTTAAATGCCTTGAAATCCTAGACTGAAGCATCATAAAACTCTCACATATCTCACATACGCAACATTTTTTATGAATATCTAAAAAAGCTAATATTTTAAGCCTAGTTTCATCATTTATAGCTGCTGTATAATTTAATAAATTCTTCATTTTAATCCTTAATAAAATAAATAAAGTAAAATTCCAAAAATATTTGCCATTGATAAAATACTAAGTATAAATATTATCATCATACGAATTTTAAACATTGACCTAAGTAAAATTAATTCAGGTAAAGAACAACCCCCACCAGCTATTAAAAAACTAAAAAATATACCGATAGGAAACCCAACATTTATTAAAGTTACTCCCAATGGAATAATCAAGCAAGTTTGTATATAAAGCAACAAACCAACAAAACTAGCCAAAAATATACCATAAATTCCAAAACTAGATAAATAATCTTTAATAAATTCAACAGGCATAAAATTATGCAAAAAAGCACCTATTAACATACCAAATAATACATAATAAAAGATATCCTTATATGATTTTAAAGACTTGTATAAACATTCATACAAATTAAGCTTGGTATTTTGATTAAATTGAAATTCTTTAGTTACAATATCTTTTAATAGCAATCTTGCAGGTATTAAACCTATTAAATAGCTTATAATAAATACAAATATAACTATATAAATAATGTAATAAAAAGTTATGCTAAAACCAAATGTACTAAGTAGCATAGTAATTAGCATAGGATTAATTAATGGCGAAGTTAGTAAAAAAGCACTAGCTACTCCGTGATTAATATTATTTTTAATTAAAGAATTAAAAACAGGTATAGTTGAACAAGAACAAAAAGTAGTAATTGAGCCTAAAAATATTGCTATAAAATATGAAAAAACATTATTCTTTAAATATTTATTAAAGCTATATCTTGAATTAATATAAAACATAATCATATTGATAAAAATAAATAAAAAGCTTATTTCAGCAGTTAAAAACAAAAACTCATAAAAAGTTTCTAATAATTTCTCACTTGTAAATTCCATAAAAATCCTTTTTCAAAATAAAATAATTTTGAAAATTTATTATAGTATTCTAAATATCAAGTTATCTTGATATATTATAAATATATTAAATACTTTTCACAAGATTTCAATCAAAATAGCTATGAGAATTTAAAAATTAAGAATTTTTATAAATATTTTAATTACTAATACAATCTTTACTATTTTTAAGCTTCTTTTTAGGATTTGGCAATTCATCAACCATTGCTATTACAATCATACTCAAAAGCTCTTTATCTTCTTTATCAAACAAAACCATCTAAATTTTAAAGCCTAAGGTTTAAATACCTTAAGCTTTAAACAAATTAGAATGTATATCTAATAACTGCATTTACTTCATAGTCTTTTTTGAACTTACTTCCGAAGCTCTTTTCTACGCCTAAATTAATTCTTAGATTATCATTTACTTTATAGCTACCACCTACACTTGCAAATCCGTGATTATTGCTATTTAACTTAGTTTTAGCTTTAGCATCAATTCCATTTACGATATTGTTGATTACTATATCAGCTTCTTGTTTTTTCGCATTAACTACAGCACCAACTCCAGCTCTAAATACAAAGTCTTTATGCTCTATACCTGTATAAACTTGTGGCTTAATCATAATTGGCGTAAATGATTTAACACTTATTGTATTAGCCTTGCTCTTAGCTTCATATTTACCTACACGACCAGTGATTATTTCTAAACTTGGCTCTACATAAGCTTTTTCATTAATCTTAGCTCTATATCCACCTTCAACGCTTAATAATACAGAGTTTTGTTTTTTAAACTCTACGCCAGTCTTTTTAAAGCTTGTATTTGCATATTTTAAAACGCTATCAACAAATAAACCATTATTATGGATATAACTTCCATATACACCAATATTAAAGCCATTTGCCTTAGTATCAGCATTAACTTTATCAAATCCTATCATCGCACCAGTTATCACATCAGCATCACTTAAATTACTCATCTTATCAGCACCAAATTGAGTTGAGTAGAAATTAATATGATTGCTACTATCGCTAAATCTTCCGCCATAAGCTCTAAACCAAGTTCCAATATCAGAATTTAATCCCCTAATCTCACCTAAACGCTTGTTCATATTATTAATTTGCACATTAAACGCACCTAGAGCATTGCTTGTGATATTTGATTTTTCATTATCAATTACTTTTGTTGCTATTGCATTTGCTGCTGTTTGAACTTTTGCTTTTGTAGTAGCGTCTAATTTATTTGCATTAAATGTAGCTAAATCACTAACTCCGCTATCTACTAGGATAGTTACAAGTTCATTTACTTTATCTTTTGCCATATTTCCTAGATTACCTAGATTTTTTACTATTTCTTCTGTTTGTTTGATTAGTTGCTCTTTTTTAACTTCTTCAGGAGATTTCTCTGGGACAGCTGGTGTGCTTACATCAGGTTTGATTGGTTTAGTAGCTTCATCTTTTTTGCTATCTTCTTCACCTTTATTTGCATCTTCTTTATTTGTATCTTCTTTGCTTGATTCTGGCTCTTTAACTTCTTCTTTTTTATCTTCAGTTTTTGAACCTTCATCTACTTTTGGAGTTTCATCTACTTTTGGAGTATCTTCAGCTTTTAAACCATCTTCTTTACTTGCTTCATCTTTTTGATTTTCATCTACTTGACCTTCTTTCTTCGGCTCATCAGGGTCTTTTGTATCAACTGATGGGTCTTGATTGTCAT
>NZ_JACGAR010000014.1:0-52708 GCF_020137585.1 Campylobacter sp. RM12654 | reverse complement strand
GGTGATTTAAATGAGTTTAAAAGTGTTTTACAAAAGCTTAATGCTTTACTTAAGAATAAGTTTAATATACATCATATTACTATTCAGCCAGAAATTAGCGAATAATTAGGAATTAACTTCCTAATTATTCTTCAATTAATTCTTTTTCGCCTTTTTTACGAGCTGCTATGATTAATGGAACTCCGCTTAAATCATAGTGCTTTCTTAATACATTTTGTAAATAGCGTTTGTAAGAAAAATGAAGTGCTTTTGGTCTATTCATTACAAGTGCTATTTTTGGTGGTGCAACGCTATATTGAGTAGCGTAATAAATCTTAACAAGTTTGCCTTTATCGTGTGGCAATGGATGAGCTAGACAAGCTTCTTCTATTATTTGATTTAGTTTTGAAGTTTGGATTTTTTGAATGTAGTTTGAATGCACTTTTAAGATTAAATCTAAAAGATTTTTAATACGCTTTTTACTAAGTGCTGAAACGCTAATAATAGGTGCATAGGCTAAGAATTTAAATCTATCAAGCCTTAAATGTTTGCAAACTTCATCAAATTCTTTATCACTCTTACCACATAAATCCCATTTATTTAAAACTATAATCACGCCTAAATAATTCTTACCTAAAAGCCCAGCTATTCTTTCATCAAGCTCGTTAAATCCTTCAGCAGCATCTAATACAAGCAGAGCAATTTGAGAGTTTTCTAGCATTTTTTCTGTGCGATTTAGAGCGTATTTTTCTATACCTAAAATTTTACTTCTTCTTCTAATTCCTGCGGTATCAATAAATTCAAGCGTTTTGCCATTATATTCAATACTTTCATTTACAGGGTCAATTGTTGTTCCTGCAATGCTACTTACAACACATCTTTCATCATTTACAAGTGCGTTTAAAAGTGAGCTTTTACCTACATTTACACGCCCTAAAATTGAGATTTTTATATGATTTTCATCAATTTCGCTAACTTCGTTAATGCCTTCTTCATCATATTCACCAGCTATATTTTCATCTAAGAAATCTTCTAAGCTAAGCTCTGAATTATCAGGCACGAAAGTATCACGCAAATGTGAGCTTAAAAAATCATTTAATTCATCAATCCCCGTTGCGTGAGATACGCTTATATTAAATACATTTTTAAATCCAAAACGAGTAAATTCCAAGCTTCTTTCTTCATCTTTTTTACTATCTACTTTATTAATTACTAAAGCTGTTGGTTTTTTAAGCTTTAATAAATCATAAAAATAAGCCCTATCATCATCATTTGCACCTAATTTACAATCTACCATATAAACGATTATATCAGCGTCTTTTGCTTCTTTTAAGGTGTTCTTTTTAACATTTTGAAATAATTCATCTTTATCATCAAGCCCACCGCTATCTACTAAAATAGCCTTTTTTCCATTAATATCAACTATTTTTCTATTAGTATCTCTAGTAGTGCCACTAATATCAGAAGTTATCGCTAAGCGTTCTTTTGCTAAGCGATTAAATAGTGAGCTTTTGCCAACATTTGGCTTTCCTATTAACATTATTTTTTGCATATATATCCTTTATTAAAAAAGCTCATTTTAGCTATTATTGTTTAAGTCCTAGCAAAGTATCTAACATTTTATCAACCGTTGTGATGATTTTAGCACTTGCACCAAAACTTGCTTGATATTTCATAAGATTACTTAATTCTTCGTTCATATCAACGCCACTTACTGATTGAAATTCTGCTGTTACATTAGCCAAGATAGCTTCGTTTGTTTTGTATAAAGTATTATTGTTTTCTGCACGACTTGCTATATCTGTTGTCAAAGACCTATAAAATCCTTCAAAAGTAGCTTGAGTGCTTTCTCCTTTAGTATCGTAAAAATCAATTTTATTATATTGAAGTTGATTGATTGCATTTGCTACATCGTTATTTCCATCAGCACCAGAACTACTTGCTCTAAGTAAAGTTGGGTCGTGTCTTAGGCTAGTATCTACATTTATATTGCTACCATTAGTACCTTCAAAGAATTTTCCAAGACCAAAAATTCCAGGAAAATTAGTGCCATGATCTTCTACGCCTACTTTAAATCCATCTAGTTTAGGAATAAGACTAAAAATACCACTATCTTTTGTTTCATCATAAGAATAATCAGCTAAAAAATAATCATCAAAATCGTTTAAATTGTTATTATCATTATTATCATCTGTATTAGAATTAATTTTTTCTAATAAACTAGAACTTCTTACTCCACCTGTCATTGATGTGCTTGTATCAAGAGTGATTGTTTTTCTTGCTACTTCTTGACCATTATCGTTATATACGATTAAATCAAATGTGCCTGTTTTTAATCTATTATCTGCATTCATAATAATATCATCACTCTTTAGATGAGACATTTCATTTGATAATATTTGCTTTTGAGCTGCTCTTGAGTAGATATTGTTTGTTTCTGTAATCATAGTTTTTGCAAAAGAATCAAGATTGTTTATATAATCTTGCAAAATACCATCATCAAATCCATTAGTTTGGGTATTAAACTCACGACCCCTTAAATCAAGTTGAGCTCCTAATTGTCCCCCACTTAATTTAGAAGTTAAATCAGCAGTAGTTCCATCTTGAAGCTCATAATAAATCCTTTGAAAAGGGCTTCCTGCAGCAACACTATCTATTCTTAATGGATGAAATGTTGTCCCATCAACTATAGAAAAACCTTCAATATTTAAATGATAATCTATGCTTCCATCTTTTATATTTGTATCAAATGAAGCATTTTGTTCTAAATTCTCTTTAAAAACTGATGATTTAACGAGTTTTGAAAGTCTTAATTCTAATTCATCTCTTTTATCTCT
The DNA here is from genome assembly GCF_020137585.1 of Campylobacter sp. RM12654. Lineage (NCBI taxonomy): Bacteria > Pseudomonadati > Campylobacterota > Epsilonproteobacteria > Campylobacterales > Campylobacteraceae > Campylobacter > Campylobacter sp. RM12654. Next base: position 49,892 of record NZ_JACGAR010000014.1, on the reverse strand, counting down.
TAAATCGTTTGCCATAGAATCACCAGCACTCTCACTTGCTGCTATTTGAGCATTAATTGTAGAAATATCCTTACCAATTCTATTTATTTCTTCAATAGTTAAAACTACATCATCATTTACTGATTTTTGCATTTTAAACATATCATCTCTAGTAGCTTTTATATCTTTTGCAAGGGTTGTTGCTACTTGAACTAGATTTATTTTTGTAGCACCATCAGCAGGGTTGCTAGCATAATTATTCCAAGCTTTTTGATAAGCTTGTAAATCATTTAAAATTCCAACATCTTTTAAATCAGGAAATCTTTGTGCTGCTTCTTCAAGTTTTGTTTTTAGATATTTAGTATGCTCAAAATTATTTGTATTATCACGCATTTTTGTGAAAACATATTCATCGTGAATTCTTACAATCTTATCAACCTTAGTTCCAAGTCCAATATCACCAGCTGGCACATGTAAAGCATCTGCTGCTGATTGAATCACTCTTTGCCTAGTATAATAAGGATTGTTTGCATTTGTAATGTTATGTCCTGTTGTAGATATTTGAACTTGTGCAGCTCCAAGACCACTTACACCTGTATTTAGTGTTGAAAATATACTCATAATTAACCTTTAAAACTTTAACTTGATTTAAGCTTATTAGCAAAATATATTCCATATCGTAAAAATTTTATTAATCTTTATATTTATTTGAAATTCTTTTTTTGGATATTGATTTAAAAAATATTTTTTAATAACTTATATTAAAATTAAAAACTTATAATCCAACATTAAAATATTTATTAAAGGAAGAAGTATGAAAATAATGGTAATTCAAGGACCAAATTTAAATATGTTAGGTCAAAGAGACCCTAGAATTTATGGAACTATGACTATGGCTCAAATACATGAACAAATGAGTTTAGCTGCTAAAGAAAGCAATGTTGATATAGAGTTTTATCAAAGCAATTATGAAGGCGAAATAATTGATAAAATTCAAGAGTGTGTAGGAACTTGTGATGCAATTATTATAAATGCTGGTGGATATACTCATACATCAATTGCGATTGCTGATGCAATAGCAGCTACAAGAATGCCTGTAATTGAAGTTCATATTAGCAATATTTATGCTAGAGAAGAATTTAGAGCTAAGAGTTTCTTAAGTCCTGTATGTGCTGGAACTATTAGTGGTTTTGGACCATTTAGCTATCATTTAGCATTACTTAGTGCTATTCAAATGGTTCAACAACAAAGAGCATTTATAGCAGCTCAAGAAGAAGCACTAAAAGCAAATAACGCTTAATGCCAAATATCAAGATAAATGAAGCGAGATATTTTAAAAGGATTAAGTATTATCCGTATTTTAGCAAGGATAATAAAGCTTATAAATATTTAGCTTTAATTTCTCTTGGTAGTAATATAGAGCCTGAGTGTGAAAGATTTGTAAGATTATTTAAAAAATTAAAATCTGATAGAAGATTTAAGATTATTCAAACTTCAGCATTATTAATAAATGAAGCTTTTGGGTATAAAGAGCAAAAAGATTTTACAAATGCTTTAATGTTTGTTAAAACAAGTCTTCACGCAAGAGAGCTTTTAAAAGTTTTACAACACTATGAAAATATTTTTCATAGGACAAGAAGTTTTAAAAATGCACCTAGAACTCTTGATTTAGATATTGTTTATTTTAGTGAAAAAACATATTGCGATAAGAGATTAGTATTACCACATTATGGTGCAGAAGATAGGATTAGTATAACTTTAGTATTAGGAACAATGTAAGGAAAAAATATGGCAATTAGGCAAGATAGTTTTAGAGTAGAAAAAGGACAAGATTATTTAGCTTATGTTAGAGATTATTATGGAGATGAAGCTGAAATAGTTGCTGTAACTCAAGTAGAAGGAAGAACTCCAACAAGCCCTGCTATGGTAGAAGTAGTTGTAGCTATTAATGATACAAAAGAAAAAAAGCAGCCAATTGTAAATAAAAGAGCAGCGTTACACTACGAAAATAGCTTAAAAGAATTTAAAAGCGATAATTTTGATAGAAAAATAGCTATAGAAAATAAGCAAAATCAAAATGAAAATAAATCACTTAATCAAGATTTAAATTCTAAAAAAGAATTATCTAGATTAAAGTTTAATCCTAATTCTAGCAATAAGTCAAAAGATGATAAGCAATTATTAAATGAGTTAAATAGCAAAGTAGATTATTTAATGAGTATGAGATGGGGAGAACTTGCTCCTGCTAGAAATAATCTTGAAATTCCACCTGAGTTTGCATTAATTTATGATAAAGCAAAAAAAAGTGATATGTTACAAACTCATTTAGATGAAATTATGAGAGCAACTCTTAAAAATATGCCAAAAGCTTTATTGAGTAATAAAGAAGCAATTACTAGATATTTTACAACCTTACTTAAAAGTATGATACCTTGCAGAGTTGATGCACCTATTAGAAAACAAAAAATAATTATGTTAGTTGGCCCAACAGGGGTTGGCAAGACTACAACATTAGCTAAGCTAGCTTATAGATACGCATACGGAAGCAAAAGATACAAAACTGCTATAGTTTCGCTTGATAATTTTAGACTAGGTGCTAAAGAGCAATTAGCTGAATACGCTAGGACTATGAGATTACCAATTGCATTTGTATCAACCGAAGAAGATTTACATAAAAACCTTGAGACTTTAAGTGGTTATGATGTGGTTTTAATAGATTCAACCGGTAATTCTCAATATGATAAAACAAAAATTGAAAAATTAGAAAGTTATTTAAAGGCTAGTGAGAGTGAAATTGAAGTTGCATTAGTATTAAATGCAGGTATGAAGTATGATGATATGGAAGAGACTTTTAATGCTTTTAATGCTTTAAATATTGATACTTTAATACTTACAAAATTTGATGAAACTAGAGCTTTTGGTAATATTTTTTCATTAATTTTTAATATTAAAAAACCTGTTTCGTTTTTTTCAATAGGTCAGAATGTTCCTGATGATATTTTAGTAGCTAATAGCGAGTATTTAATTAAATGCGTTTTAGATGGATTTAAAGGATAAATTATGCAAACACAAGCTGATAAATTAAATGAGCTTATGAAAAATGAGCATAAAGTAAATAAGAAAAATACAAAATTTATTGCAATTACAAGTGGTAAAGGTGGGGTTGGTAAAAGCACAATAAGTGCTAATATTGCTAATTTACTTGCAAATGATGGATATAAAGTAGGTCTTTTTGATGCTGATATTGGTCTTGCAAATCTTGATGTAATTTTAAATGTGAAAATAGGTAAAAATTTATTACATGTTTTAAAAGGAGAATGTAAGCTAGCTGATATTATTAAACAAGTAAAACCGAATTTAAAACTAATCCCAGGTGATAGTGGTGGAGAGATTTTAAAATACAATAATTCAAGCTATTTTGACGCTTTTTTAGAAGATGCTGAATTATTAGAAGATTTAGACTTTTTGATAATTGATACGGGTGCTGGTATTGGTGGAACTACTTTACATTTTTTAGAAATTGCTGATGAAGTTATTGTTGTAACTACACCTGATCCTGCTGCAATTACTGATGCTTATGCTACTATTAAAGTTACTTCTGATGTAAGAAATGATTTTTTAATGCTTTTTAATGTGGTAAAAAGCGAAAAAGAAGCACTAGATTTATTTACAAATATTTCAAAAGTTGCATCAGCAAATATTAAAAATAATCCTGAATTAAAATATTTAGGATATTTAGAAAGCTCTGCTTATGTTATTGATTGTATTAAAAGTAGGGTTTTGTTTTCTCAAAGTTCGTCAAGAGAAACTAATCAATTAAAAAAAGCTACTAATAATCTTTTATCAAGATTGGAACGAAATGTGCTTAAAGATTCTGATTCAGGAAATATAAAAAGCTTTTTTAAGAGATTAATTGATAGGATTTAAGGTATATGAGAACGGATAATTATATTGCTTTTGTTACAGTTTGTGGATTTTTTATAGGTTTTATTTGTGCTGTATTTAAGATTGATGATCCGTTTATGATGATAGGTTTTACCTTATTTACTACTTTTGTTTTTTATATTTTAATTCACCTTGTTGTTCTTAATTTTGTTGATGCAAAGAAATTAGGTAGTAGGAATTTTGATAAATTTGCTTATGAAAATACCACAAATCATTTTATAAAAGAGCTTGAAATTAGAGAAAATAGAATGGATAAGATTATTCAGAGTGTAGAAAGTGAATTAGAAATTATCAAAAAGCAAACAAAACCTGCAAGGAAATATAATGCAAAAGCGGCTTAATGCGTATGCAAGTGCTTTAAGAAATGCTCAAGATGAATTAGCTGTTAAATATCAACCAGCATTAAGAGCTATGGCATTTAGATTAAAAGAACGCTTGCCCGCTAGTGTTGATGTTAATGATTTAATAGGTGTTGGGACTGAAGAATTAATCAAATTAGCAAGACGCTATGATGATTTACAAAATGATAATTTTTGGGGATATGCTAGAAAAAGAGTATATGGTTCTATGCTTGATTTTTTAAGAAGTCTTGATACTTTAAGCAGAAGCAATAGAAAAATTGTAAAAGATATAGAAAAAATAATAAATGATTATATAAATGATTTTGATGAAGAACCAAGTGATGAGTATTTAGCAAGTGAATTAGGTATAGATATAGATAAGATTAAAGAAGCAAGATTGGCACAATCAATTAGCTATATCGTTCCATTAGATGAACAATTACAAGTATTAAGCGATGAAGACGCTAATGAAAGACTTGATAAAGAAAATTTATTAGAAAAAATTACCGAAGTTTTAGAAGAATTAAATGAAAGAGAACAATTGATTATTCAGTTATATTTTTATGAAGAGCTTAGTTTAAAAGAAATTAGTGAAATTTTGCAAATTAGCGAATCAAGAGTATCGCAGTTGCAAAGTAGGGTAATTAATACATTAAGAAAAAGGCTAATTGATGGCTGATATTTTATCTCAAGAAGAAATAGACGCACTTTTAAATTCCGTTGATTCAGCCGATAGTGTCCCTGAAGTAAAGAAAGAAAACGATGAAAGGCAAATCATAATATATGATTTTAAGCGTCCAAATCGTGTTAGTAAAGAGCAACTTCGTGCAGTAAAAGGAATTCATGATAAATTAGCAAGAAGCCTTGCTACTCAAATTTCTCAAATGATGAGAAGTATGGTGGAAATAAAGCTACATTCAGTTGACCAGATGACTTATGGTGAGTTTTTGATGTCTTTACCAAATCCTACTAGCTTTAATGTTTTTTCAATCAAGCCTTTAGATGGAACTTGTGTTTTAGAGATAAATCCTAGTATTGCCTTTCCTATGATTGATAAGTTATTAGGCGGAGCTGGAGAAGGAAGTGAAAAAAATAGAGAATTAACAGATATTGAGATTAACTTACTTGATAGTATTTTAAGAATTATGATGGGTAGGCTTAAAGAAAGCTGGTCAATAATTACTGATATGTATCCTAGCGTAGAAGCTAAAGAAAGTAGCCCAAGTGTAGTCCAAATTGTAAGCCAAAACGAAATAGTAATAATGGTTGTAATGGAGCTTACTATAGGTAATAATAGCGGTATGATTAATATTTGTTATCCTGTAATTTATTTAGAACCAATTTTAGGTCGTTTAGCAAATCGTGATGTAATGCTAGGCGAAACAAGTGCTAAAAAAAGTAGAAATAAAGAAATCAAAACCTTAGTAGGTCGTGCTGATATGGTCTATGAAGTGATTTTAGGTAAGGCTTTTATTAGTGTAGAAGAATTTTTAGGACTTGAGAATGGAAATATTATTAAGTTAAATAGAAATGCTGATGATAAAGCTATTGTGAGCGTTGATGGAAAAGATGTATTTTTAGCTCAATTTGGTATTCATAGATACCAAAAATCAATTAAGATTTTAGATTTAATTAAAACTGATAAAGATGAGGTTAAAAACATACTTGAAGCTTACGAACTAGAGCGTAAAACAAAGGCTGCAGAATTTGATAAAGTAGTAGAAATTCAAGAAGAATTGTCAATGGAAGATGAGGAAAAATTAGATGATTGATGAGTTTTTAGGTTTATTTGTAAATGAATGTATTGCCACTATTGAAGGGCTTACAGGAAAAAGTGCTAGATTTAGTGAATATAGTGAGTTTGATATTAAAAACAATGCCTTAAAACCACCTATTTTAAAAGCTGTTTTTAAAAGCGAAGATAAAGAATTTGCATTTTTATCAAGTCCTGTTTTAATGAGTGCGATTTCTGAATGGATGATGGGTGAAGAAGAAATCTCAATGAATGAGAATTTAGGCACAGATGAGCTTGACGCTAGCAAAGAAGCAATTAGCAATATATTTTCAGCATTTTCAACTTCATTAAATGCACAAAAAGATTTACCTAAGTTTAATTTTAGCTTAGAAAAATGTGAGTTTTTGACTGATGAGTGTGATTTATCTAAGTTTTATAAAATTTATTTTTATGATGTAAATATCAATGATTTAAATGAGCAAATAAGTCTTGCTATCAATGAAAAAGCTTATAAGCTTTTAAATCCTAATTCAAATTCTACAAAAGAAAGTGAAGTAAGTGCGCCTAAAATGGATTTGGGTGAGTTAAAAAATATTAATTTAATAATGGATGTAAAGCTTCCGATTAGAGTTAGAATTGGTAGTAAAAAAATGCTTTTAAAAGATGTTTTAACAATGGATATAGGTTCTGTTATTGAGCTTGACCAATTAGCAAATGACCCTTTAGAAATCTTAGTTGGGGATAAATGTTTTGCTGAAGGAGAAGTTGTTATTGTTGATGGAAATTTTGGTGTTCAAATTACTAAAATCGGAGATAAAAAAGAAAGGTTAGAAAGTCTTAGATGAAATCAGTTACAATTTTTGGCTCGGCTAGATTTGATGAAAATAATAAATATTATAAAGACGCTTTTGAATTAAGTGAAGTTCTAGCAAAGAACGGCTATAGCATTACTACAGGTGGTGGCGGTGGTATTATGCACGCTGCTAATAAAGCTGCTTTTTTAGTTGGCGGGGTTGAGAGTATTGGTATTAATATAAAATTACCAATGGAACAAAGATTAAATGAATATTGCACTAAATCTATTGAATTTAGCGATTTATCTTTAAGAAAAAAAGCCTTAATGCAAAATGATGTAATGATAGTTTGTGCTGGTGGATACGGAACTTTAGATGAATTATTTGAAGTTTTAACCTTAGCTCAAACAAAATTAAGAAATTATAAAATCATTTTATATAACGAAGAATTTTTTAAACCATTAGTTGATTTTTTTAAAAATATACTTTTAAATTCCGGTGCAATTGATGAGAGTTCTTTAAATATTTTTAGTATAGCAAATACACCTAGTGAAGTTTTAGACTTAATAAAATAATTTTTTTACCGATATACCCTAAAGATTATTAACAAGGAAAAAGAATGAGAATAACAAGCTCTTATATTTATTCACAAAATTTAGGCAATTTTCAGCGTCAGCAAAATATGATAAATGACGCAAATAACCAATTAACAAGTGGTTTGAAGATTAATCAATCTTATGATGACGCTGGAATTTATTCAGAAGGTTCAAGACTTGTTTATGAGATTTCTACATTTCAGCAAATTAGCGAAGCTGCTAGTAAAGCTATAAATATTACAAAAAACTCTGATAAAGCAGTAGATGAAATGAGTAAGGCACTAGACCAATTTAAAAACAAATTAATTCAAGGTGCAAACGAAGTTCATTCTGATACTTCTTTAAACGCTTTAGCAAATGACTTACAAAAAATAAGAGATCATATTGTAAATATTGCAAATACAAGTATTAACGGACAATATTTATTCAGTGGAACTAATGTTGGGACTAAGCCTTTTGATGAAAAAGGTAATTATTATGGCAATGATGAGAATATGCAAGTTTTACTAGGGTCTAATGTGTATAATGATTACAATATTTCAGGTCAAGAGCTTATGAAGGGTGTTGATAATGATTATAAAAAAATAATCAGCACAAATGTTCGTTTGGTTGATAGAAGATATGATATTAATAAACCAGAAGAAGTGCATTATATTACTCAAGATAGTAAGATTAAAGACTTAATTGGTAAAGAATATTTAAAACCACAAGCTAATGGAAAAGAGCTTAATGTGAATGATCATTTTTTAAAAAATGATGAAGGAAGATTTCCTGATACTTATTTTTATGTTCGTGGGACTAAGGGAAATGGTGAGAGTTTTAAAGCTAAGTTTAAGATGGGTGCTAGTGAAGATGTTGGTGCTATGCTTAGTAAAATAGGTGAGTTATACGGAAATACTAAAGAAAATAAGGTAGTAGATGTAACGCTTAGCAATAATGGAACAATAGAAATTACTGATTTAAAAAATCAAGAAAGTAGAATTAATTTTTCTATGTTTGCAGCTACTGCTAAGGCTGATGATTTCGGACAAATTTATCCACCAAAAATACCTGATACACCACCAATGCCTATCATTCCTTTTCCTGTTAAAAGTGAGTTAGCAAGTGTAACTAATCCAAATGATTTAAGAAATAATAATAATGTTTTTGTTTTAGAATTTACAAATACAGGTAATATAGATACTTCTTTTACTAGCGATGGGATTGATTATTCTAGGTCTTTATTTAGTAAAAAAGATAATATCTTAAGCTCAAACATAGCTCAAGTAGATAAAAATAATAATGTAGCTACTAATGAGACTAAATTAGTTGAGGCTTCGCAAGGAACATTAAAGCTAAATCCAAATGATACTACAAGACCTGATAGTGTTTTAAAACTAGAAATTACTTCAAAAAATAAGGTACATTATTCAATAGATTTTAATATTACTCAAGGCACTGCAACGGCTAGTTATAAACAAAATGGTCAAGATAAAAAGGTAACTTTACCTATTACAAATGTGGTTTATGATAATAATCAGCATATTTCAGATAGTGTTAAGACAAATCCTGAAAATATAACATATAAGCAATTAGGAGATATTATTTCTATGTTTGCTAGTGATAATATCCCAACTAAAGATTATCAATTAGTTCAAAAATATCCAAATCAAGCTAATTCTCCTATGATTTTAAATAATGATGATAAAGCAGAATTAGAAAGGCTGTTAATTAATTCTAAAAATTCAGTTGATGTAGGTCTTAATGAAAAAGGTCAAATGACTTTAATAGACAAAGGTGCGACTACTACTAAAATAGATTTAGCTATATTTGACGCTAATACTATGAATAAAGATGAATTTGATTTTGGAAATGATGCTAATGGTTTGCCAATTGCTGAAGGTTCTAAAAAGGGAGATTTGTTTAATTTTAATACAAATTCTACTTTAATTGTTGATGAAGGCAGGGTTGATATTATAAAAGACCTTGATAAGATGATAGAAGCTGTTAGAAATGGAAATTATAGAGCAGATAGTAATAATCCTGAATTGTTAAAAAGTGTTGGTATTCAAGGAGCTTTAAAAAGGATTGACCATTTACAAGATCATATTAATAAAGTTCATACAAAAATAGGTGCAACTCAAACAAGTATTCAAAATTCTCAAGATAGAGCGGATTTAATGAAAGTAAATGTTGAACAAGTTAAGGCAAAGGTTCTTAATTCAGACCCTGTAGAAAGCCAATTAATGCTAATGCAAGCGACAATTACCTTACAAGCTACTTTACAAGCTAGTGCGCAGGTTTCAAAATTAAGCTTATTAAATTATATGTAAGATGAAAAAAGAATTTATATTTATATTTGTTTCATTTATATTATTTTATTTTAGTTTCGGGCTATTTTTACCCGAAGCTAATGGATTGTTTTTAGCAAGTGCTTATTTTAGCAAGGGCTTAAGAATTTGTTTTGGAAGTCTTTCTTATATTTTTTTATTAGCATTTGTAGGAAATTACTTATTTGTATATAAATCTTTTAAATATGCTTTAAAAATATTAGCCAATATAATTTGTAGTATTTTGATATTATCTTTACCTTTTTCTAGTGTTTTTGATTTTGGAATTATTAGCTTTTTAGGTTTTGTAAATATTGTATTTTTTATCTTGCTTGTATTTGTTTTAATTTATTTTAATCATTCTTATATTTATTCAAAATTACAAGATAAAGATAAGTTCAAAAATCTTTTTAAAAGCAAAGAAAAACCTATTAAAAAAGAAAAAATCATAAAAGAAACAAAAACTCCTAAAGAAGACAAATCAAAACCAAAAGAAGAAATTTTAAGCGATTTAGGCAATATTAGATTTGTAAAATCATATGAAATAAAAACCACTAAAGAAGATGAAAAGACTAAAATTAATTTTACAAACGAACAAGGCAAAATAATTAGTGAGCCAAAAATAATCTTAGAGCCTTTAATGCAGAAAATAAACAAAGATAGCATTAATAAAGATGATTTTAAAATAGTTAAAAACGAAATAAAAGAAGAAAAATCAGTAGAGCAAACCGAAGAAATACAAAATGAAATTCCTGTTTTAAATTCTAATGATTTTCAAGATATTTTGATAGTAGATGAGCAAGATTCTCAAAGTTTTGTCCCTAAAAAAGGCAAAAAAGTAGAGATTTTAAATGAGCTTGAAGAAAATAAAGCAATTTTAAAAGATATTGAATTAGGAGCGATTGAAATACCAAGAGATTTTGAGTTACCTAGTGTGGAATTATTAGATAAAGCCGTAACTACAGAAATAATAATTAATGAAGATGAACTTGATGAGAAAATAAACGAGCTTTTAGCAAAATTAAAGCATTTTAAGATTGATGGAGATGTGGTTAAAACATATTGGGGTCCTGTGGTTACTACATTTGAGTTTAGACCTGCTGCTGATGTAAAGCTTAGCAAAATTTCAGGCTTAGCTGATGATTTAGCTATGGCACTTAAGGCTACAAGTATTAGAATTCAAGCACCAATTCCAGGAAAAGATGTGGTAGGGATTGAAATTCCAAATAAAACTTCTCAAACAATTAATATTAGAACTATTTTTGAAGATGAATTATTTTCAAAATCTAAAAGTAAATTAACAATAGCCTTAGGTAAGGATATAGTAGGAAATACTTTTGTAACTGATTTAAAACGCTTACCGCATTTATTAATAGCAGGAACTACAGGAAGTGGTAAGAGTGTGGGTATTAATGCTATGATTTTAAGTCTTTTATATAAAAATAGCCCAAGGACTTTAAGGTTATTAATGATTGACCCTAAAATGCTTGAATTTTCAATGTATAATGATATTCCGCACTTATTAACTCCTGTAATTACAAGAGCAGAAAAAGCAACTTTAGCTTTAAAAAATATGGTTTTAGAGATGGAAAGACGATATGAATTAATGGCTAGCGTTTATACTAAAAATATTGAAAGTTTTAATGAAAAAGCACCTAAATTAGGACTTGAGCCTTTTGCTTATATTGTAATTATTATTGATGAGTTGGCTGATTTAATAATGACTAGTGGAAAAGAAGTAGAAACTTATATAGCAAGATTAGCTCAAATGGCAAGAGCAGCAGGAATTCATCTAATAGTAGCTACACAACGCCCAAGTGTAGATGTAATAACAGGTCTTATTAAGGCAAATTTACCTAGTAGATTAAGCTATAAAGTTGGAACTGGAGTTGATAGTAAGGTTATACTAGATTCTAAAGGAGCTGAGAGTTTGCTTGGTCGTGGAGATAGTTTATTTACTCCACCAGGAACAAGTCAGATAGTAAGATTGCACGCTCCATTTGCAAGTGAAGAAGAGATAATTAGAGTAGTAGAGCATTTAAAAAAACAAGAAAAAGCAAATTATGATGAGAGTATTTTACAAGATTCAAGCTTTACTCAAACCTATGTTAAAAATAATGATGATAGTGTAGATGAATTATTCAGTGAAGCTGTAAGAATTATGCAAGAGAGCGGAAAAACTAGTATTTCTTATATTCAACGCCAATTAAATATAGGTTACAATAGAGCTGCTAATATTGTAGAGCAGTGCGAAAAGCAAGGAATTTTGAGCGAACCTAATTCAAAAGGTGTGAGAAGTCTTTTATAAAAAAATCTAAGGAGAAATATGACAAAAATAGGAAAAAAAGAATTTTATGTAGTAGCATTAATGCTGTTTGCTATGTTTTTTGGTGCTGGGAATTTTATTTTGCCACCAAAACTAGGAATGGATGCGGGGAGTAATTTTTATTTAGCGATTTTGTTTTTTTGTGTAACAGGTGTTGCTTTACCTGTTTTAGGCGTTGCTGCAGTTGCTAAAGCAGGAACATTAAAAGAATTAGCAAGTAGAGTAAATGTAACATTTGCAGTAATTTTTGTAGCAGTTATTTATATTACCATAGGGCCTTTAGTAGCAATTCCAAGAGCTAGCACTATGCCTTATGAAATAATGATTTTACCTTTTGTTGATAATGAATATAATGTATATTATTTAGCTTTTTATAGTTTTATATATTTTGCACTTAATTATTATATATGCTTAAATCCTAGCACTATGTTAGATACATTAGGCAAGTATTTAACACCGATTTTACTTATTTTAATAGCAGTATTTTTTATATGCACTTTAATTTATTCAGAAGTAAATGTTAGCATTCCTAATCAAAATTACACTACCCACCCAGTAGCAACAGCATTTGTAGAAGGCTATCAGACTATGGATGCGCTTGCTGCTTTAGTATTTGGGATTAGTGTTGTTGGGGCTTTAAAATCATTAGGAGTTACTAATAAACATCAATTATCATTACTTACTATAAAAGCAGGATTATTTTCTGGAATTATTTTAATGATAGTTTATTTTGCTTTAGGGTATTTAGGCTATGTTTATGGTAATACCTTTAAAGACGCTAGTAATGGGGCTATTTTATTATCATTAATTAGTGATGATTTATTTGGTAGTTTTGGTAGATTTATTTTAGGATTTACTGCCTTACTTGCTTGTCTTACTACTACGATTGGTTTGATTGGCTCAAGTGCTAGTTATTTTAGTAGTGTTACTAAGATTTCTTATAAAACTTGGGTTATTATTTGGGTAGTTGCTAGTTTTGTTTTATCAATTCAAGGTTTAACGCAGATTTTAAAAGTAAGCGTTCCTATATTAATAGCGATTTATCCAATAGCTATAGTTTTAATAATTTTATCTTTAATAAATAATTTAATAAATGAGAGCAAAATCATTTATAGATTTAGCGTTTATACTGCGGCTTTTATAGGAATTTTAAACGCAATTGATAGCTCAATTTTAAACATAAATGATGAAAAAATATTATCTTATTTAGGTATAGCTAAATATTTAGAAATGTTGCCATTTTACTCATCTATGCTTGGCTGGGTTATACCTGTGATTGTTATGTTTATATTAGGATATATTATTAATGCCTTTAGTAAAAAAGATGATTTTTAATTAAATCATCTTGTTACAATTCTACACACTTATTTCTTATTAATTAACAATTAATATCAAAAATTAAAATTTTGTGTTAAGATTAAGCATTTTTTAAAAGGAGTGCTAATGAAAGCAAAAATTTTAAAAGAAGCACTTAATTCACAAGAAATTCTAGTAGCACCAGGAGCTTCTTGTGCTTTATATGCAAGACTTATTGAATTAGCAGGTTTTAAAGTTGTTTATGCTACAGGAGCAGGTATGGCAAATATGCAGTTTGGTTTTCCTGATATAGGACTTGTTAGTATGAATGAAATGTTAGAAAATACAAAGAGAATAAACGACGCTACAAATCTTCCCGTAATAGCAGATATAGATAATGGCTACGGCAATGCTTTAAATGTTTATAGAACAGCAAAAGAATTTAGCAAAAACAAAATAGCAGCAATTCAAATAGAAGACCAGCAACTACCAAAAAGGTGCGGGCATTTTGATGGGAAAAAATTAATATCTCAAGATGAAATGTGTGCGAAAATCAAAGCTTGTAAAGACGCCTTAGAATATGATACTTTAATAATTGCAAGAACAGACGCAATTGCTGTTAATGGTTTTGATGATGCTATTAATAGAGCTAATGCGTATTTAGAAAGCGGAGCTGATATATTATTTATAGAAGCTCCTACTAGCATAGAACAAATGGCAAGTCTTCCTAAATTAGTAAAAGCTTATCATATTGCAAATATGGTAGAAGGTGGCAAAACTCCGATATTGAGCAATGATGAATTACAAAAAATGGGCTTTAATATAGTTCTTTATGCAAATGCTACTTTAAAAGCTGCTATTAAAGGTATGAATGATTTATTAAATCATCTAAAAACTACAGGCAGAACAGATAATGCAGAACATTTAATGATTTCTATGAAAGAAAGAAATAGAATATGTGAATTTGATAAGTGGATGGATATAGAAAATAAATTTAAAGGATAATTATGAAAATTAAATGCAGTGTTTATAGGGGTGGCACGAGTAGGGGGCTAATATTTAACGCAAATGACTTGCCTAAAGATAAAAGCACTTGGGCTGATATATTTAAAAAATCTATTGATTGTCATAACCAAAACGCTATTGATGGGCTAGGTGGTTCTATATCATCAACCAATAAAATATGCGTTGTAAAAAGTGTAAATAATAAAAATTATGATATTGAGTGGGAATTCTTTCAAGCTGGGGTTATGAAAGATAGTATAGATAATAAAGGCACTTGCGGGAATTTAATAGCTGCTGTTGGAGCTTATGCTATTAATGAAAAGTTATTTAGTTTTGATAGGTTTGCAAGCAATGTATGTGTTAGAATTTACAATACAAATATTCAAAAAATTATTGAATTTAAAGCTAAGATTAAAGATGGAGAATTTGTAGAAAAAGGCTCTAGTATTATGCAAGGAGTTTTTGGTGGTTGTGAGCTAGCTGATGTTTTTATTAAAAATGCAGGTGCTGAACAAACAGGACTTAAATATCCATTAGGAAAAATTAGCAATTTTAATGGTTATAGAGCTACTTTACTTGATTTAATAAATCCATTTTTATATGTTGATGCAAGGGAATTTGATTTAGATTTTAATTTAAATTATAATGATTTTAGTGCTTTAAAAGCTATTGAAGATTTAAACAAATTAAGAGATTTTTATGCTATTAAATTAGGTTTTGCTAAAGATGAAAATGATTTAGAAAACAATCAAGCTATACCAAAAATAGCAGCACTTTTTAAATCTGATGATAAAAGTGAATTTGATATAGGAATTAGGGTTTTAAGCCTTAGAAATCTTCACAAAAGTTCGCCTGCTAGTGGATTATATAATTTAGCCGTTGCAGCATTAGAAAATGGCACTTTAGCAAATGAGCTTAGTGGTTTAACTATGATACAAAATGGTATTCAAGATGTAAAAATTAAACATTTTTTAGGCGTAGTAGATGTTAGCGTAGAGATAGAAAGTGGTAAAATCATAGGTGTTGGACTTAAAAGAAGTGCAAGAAGAATAATGGACGGATTTATTTACATTAATTAAAAGGAGAAAATATGAAGAAATTTAAATGTAGTATTTATAGAGGCGGCACATCTAAAGCTGCTTGTTTTTATGAAAAGGATATGCCAACTAGAGAAAAATGGGGCGAGTTTTTAGCTGATGTTATGGGAACTGCTACAAAGCAAATTGATGGAATTGGTGGTGCTGCGTCAGTAACTTCAAAAGTAGCTATAGTTGATATTAAAAATAATGAATTAACTTATACTTTCGCTCAAGTAAATATTGATAAAGAAATGGTTGATTTTAATAGTAATTGTGGAAATATTAGCTCATGCGTTGGTGCTTTTGCTTATGATTTGGGTTTGATTGATTTAAATGATTCTAAAATGTATGAAAAAATCATTATAAAAGATGAGTGTGATTTAGAAAATAAAATAATTTGCGTTAGGATTTTAAATACTAATACAAATAAATATTTAAAGGCTAGATTTAAATTAAGCGATGATTTAAAGAGTTTTGAACCAGCAGGAGATACTAAAATAGCAGGAGTGCCAAATACAGCTAGTGAAATTAAATTAGGTTTTATTAATCCTGAAGGCTCTATGAATAAAGGATTATTGCCTACAAATTCTGCAAAACAAGTTGTAAATACAAGTTTTGGCAATATTGAAATTAGTATAGTAGATGCTGGAGCAGCACTTGTGTTTATGAGAGCTAAAGATTTATTAAGTGGCAATATGTATGATGAAATTTCTCAAAACGAGCTTGATAAAATTGAAGAAGTAAGAAGCATAGCAAGTGAGCTAATTGGCTTAGCAAAAAAAGAAGAAGCAACAGCAAAAAATCCATCAGTGCCTAAAGCTTGTTTGGTTGATTTCGTGCAAGATTACACTAGCACAAGTGGTGCTAAAATATCAAAAAATGATATAAATGTATGCGTTAGAATGATGAGTATGCAACGCCCACACCCATCAATTGCAGTCACAGGAACGGTATGTATTTCAATGGCAGCAAAGACACAAGGCACATTAATTAATGAGCATTTAAGTAGCTTTTCTAATGAATTAGTAATAGCTCATCCAAGTGGGACAATTACGGGATTTATTGATAATGATAGCGTGAGTGTGATTAGGACTGCAAGATGCTTAATGCAAGGCTATGTATTTACTAGAAAAGATTATTAAGTTAATTTCTAATTTAAATTCCTTTTTTGGAATTTAAATTAGGATTAAGTATTTTATAAATTAATAATGGCTTATAAAATACTTTAAAAATTATTTGATTTGATATTATTTTTTTCGTGTTTATTTAAAAACTCTTTCATATTAGACACTTCACAAGTAAATCTTCCTAGACTTTCATCAGAGCGAATTACTCTATGGCAAGGTAGTATTATTAAATAAGGGTTTTTTGATAATGCAGTTCCTACTGCACGATAGGCTTTAGAATTTATTCTATATGCTAATTCTTTATAAGTTATAGTGTTTGCATAAGGTATATTTTTAAGTTCATTTAAAACTTCTTTTGTAAAAGTAGAAAATTTATCAAGATTAAGTTTTATATTTGTAAAATCAAAATCTTCTCCCTTAAAATACTTTAAAAGTTCAGATTTTACTAATGAAGTTATTTGATTTGGTTTTTCTTTTAAAGTAGCAAGATTTGTAATATCAACTGAAATCAAATACTCATCATTAGCTTTTATTAAAACTATAAAGTTTTTAAATTTTATAATTTCAATATACATTAAGAGCCAAAACTACCAGAACTACTAGCACCACTTGTGCTTTGGCTTTTAAAAAATCCACTACTTTTTGAAGCTCCTGCACTAGGTGTGCTTTTAAAGCTATTTACACTTCTTTGATATGTACTTGGGTTTTGATAATGCGTAGCTTTGTTTGCATTAAAATGTGAATTATTAAATAACTTATTGCCTATCCAAGAGCCAATGATTGCACCTGCTACAGAGCTTAGCAAAACTTCGCCTAATGAATGATTTGAACCAATACTTTCATTTGTTAATGAGCTTTGATTTGCTTCTATTTTTGCATTTTCAGCTTTTATTAGCTCATCCATCTCAGCCTTGCTTAATACTCTTTCATTTCCATTTAATTCTTTTAGAACTACTCTTGTTTCATCACTTGGAAATTCATCTTTAATTCTGTATTGTTTAGGAGCATATTCTTCTATTATTAAAAATGAGCCTTTAGCTTGTTGTTGCTCTTCACCACCACAAGCACTTAATAATGAACCAGCTACAATTGCAGTTAAAGACGCTTTGTAAGTTAAGTTATTCAAATTCTTAAACATTTTTCCTCCTAAATCTTTGATAATTTTTTGTTTCTTATAAATACTTGATTGTTTTCTAGTTTTATTTTTTTACTTTTAAAAAGCCTTGATATGAGATATTTTTTTATTTTTTCACGCTTTTTTTTCTTAAATCTTAATAAATATTCATCTATTAAAATCCATTTTGCTTTTATAATTACTGGTAGATTTATTTTATTTTTTAATTCTTCGTTTTCTTTTTTTAATTCTTCGTTGCTTAGTTTTAAGATTTTTATTTGTTCTAATAGCTCATCTTTAATAGCTAAACTATTTTGTTCTGGTTCTATTAAAACATAGGTTTTATTATCTTCTTTTATTGATTTTAAAGTGCCTCTTCTAATTCTATTATAAATAGCTTCTTTGCTGATATTTAAGTATTTTGCGGCGTCTTTTACTAAGAGTTTCATTTCTAACCTTTAAAAAGGGGATAACCCCTTTTTATTAAAGCTTTGCTTCGTAATGTCTTAACATATATAGGCGTTTTAGCATTTTTTTTCTAGCTGAAATTTTTTGTTTTTTGCGAATTTCAGTCATAGGTTCAAAAAAGCGTCTTGCTCTAACTTCTGTTACGATTAGGTTACGATCAGTTTGCTTTTTGAATTTGCGATAAGCCTCGTCAAAAGATTCGTTATTATGAACTTTAATCCCTGGCACGGCAATCACTTCCTTTCGTTGTAAAATTAAAAGTGCTAATTTATAAAAAAATTGTTAATAAACAAAATATTTTTTAATTTACTATTCTTAATTTTTAAAGACTAAAATTATCTTAAAATTACAAATTAAGTTAAAATTAAGGAGAGCGTAATGGGAAATATTACAAATTATTTTAAAAAGCGGACTACATTTTATGTTTTACTTACCTGTATTATCTTTATTATTCCATTTATTAGAATAAATGGTAATCACTTATTTTTGCTTAGTTTTGATAAACAAAAATTAGATTTATTTTTCATATCTTTTAATACAAACGAGTTGTATTTAATGCCATTTTTATTAATTATGATGTTTGTATTTATTTTTTTTATTACAAATTTACTTGGTAGAGTTTGGTGTGCTTGGGGCTGTCCTCAAACTATATTTAGAATAATTTTTAGAGATTTAATACAAACTAAATTATTTAGAATTTATAGTGGCAGAAAAAATAAACAAAATAAACCAAGAAATAAAATATTTGCAAGAATTGCAAGTGTTATTGTGTTTTATCCAATTAGCTTAATTGCTGCAAGTAATTTTTTATGGTATTTTGTTCCACCTGAAGATTTCTTTACTTATCTTGACCATTTTAATGAACACTTACTTTTATTTGGAATTGTTTTATGCTTATCTTTATTTATAACATTTGATATTACTTTTATTAAAGAGAATTTTTGTGCTTATATTTGTCCTTATGCAAGAATTCAAAGCGTTATGTTTGATAACGACACAAAAAGTGTTATATATGATGAAAGTCGTGGCGGAATTATTTATAAAGATGGAGAAAAAATTATAAAAAAACCAATAGGTGGAGAATGTATAGCTTGTGAAGCCTGTGTAAAAATATGTCCAACTCATATAGATATTAGAAAAGGAATGCAACTTGATTGTATAAATTGTCTTGAATGTGCTGATGCTTGTTCAAATGTTCAAGCAAGATTTAATAGACCATCATTAATATCTTGGTCTAGCACAAAAGAAATAAAAACTAAAGAAAAACTTAAATTCTTTAGATTTAGAACTATTGTTTATATAGTTGTATTGTGTGCTATGTTTATTGGGTTAGTTTTAACGGCTGGTAGCAAAGAAACTATGCTTATGAATATAAATAGAACTACTGAATTATATACAATAAATAAAGATGAAAATTATGTTGATAATGCCTATGTTATATTATTTCACAATACTAGCAAGCAAGACCATAGATTTTATTTAGAAGTATTAGATGATGATATTAGTATTTTAAAACCTAAAAAAGATTTTAGAGTTAAAGCTGGTGAGAAATTAAAACAAATTGTTATTTTAAGAAGCGAGCTTAAGAAAGTTAAAAAACATCATAAGCATATTAATATAAGAGCTTATGCCTTAGATGATGATAAAATATTTACCATAAAGGATACAATATTTATATATCCTAAGGAGAAAAAATGGAAGGAAAAGAAGAAATAATTTTAAAAGTAGCCCTTGAACTATTTTTAGAAAAGGGCTACGAAAATACAAGTTTAAACGATATTGTTAAAGTAACTGGCGGTTCTCTTGCGACGATATATAAAAAATTTGAAAATAAAAATAATTTATTTTTAAAGGCTTTAAAATTTAGGGCAGAAACTAGGTTAGAGAATTTAAAAATTATGATTTCTTCAAAAGCCAACTTGGATTTACCAGATTTTTTAAATGTATTTGGTAATGAATATTGTAATTTTTTTATAGGCGAAGATAATGCAAAATTTTTAAGATTAGTTCTTGAGAGAACTTATCAAGATATTAATTTTAAACAAGAATGTGCAAAAGCAGATAAAGATGTAATAATTAGATTTTTGTGTGAAGTATTTGAGAAAAAAATCAAAAAAGAAATTCTAAATGAAATAAGTGCTTATAATTTAGCTAATTTATACTGCTCTATGATTAGAAGTAATAAGATTTTTGATTTGATTTTTAACTCTAAAGAAATCTTTACAAAAGATGAATTAAGTGAGCATGTAAAAAATGTAAATATCTTATTTTTAAGGGCTTTGCGTTAATTTCATTAACTTAAATGTAATTATAATTACATCTTTAAAATTTAAAATTACAACAAGGAAGATTTATGAAAAGACTTATTAAATTAAGTTTCGTTGCTAGCTTATTATTATTTACAGCTTGCAATGACAAGGTAGAGCAAAAGCAGCAAGAAATGCCACCTTCTATTGTAGATATTAAAAAAGTAAGTTTAGAAAATGCTGAAATTTATTATCAATATGCAGCGAAATTAGAAGCTAATAAAGATGTAATAGTTTTGCCAAAAGTATCTGGTGAGATTAAAAAAATATTATTTAAAGATGGTGATTTTGTAAAAAAGGGAACAATTTTATATAAAATTGATGATGAGCAATATAAAGCTAGTTTGGATTTAGCGTTAGCTGATGTTGGTGTTGCTAAAGCAAACTATGAAAATGCTAATACTGATTATAATAGAACTAAAGACTTATATGCTAAAAAAGCAGTTAGCCAAAAAGAATTTGATGCAAAAGAAGCGGCATTTAAAAGTGCAAAAGCTAGTTTAGATAGAGCTAACGCATCTTATAAGATAGCTAAATTAAACTATGATTATACTAATGTAAAAGCTCCATTTGATGGGTATGTGCAAGCTTCATTGGTTGATGCTGGAAGTTATGCTAATGCAAATAATACTCAATTAGTAAAAATTGTAGATCAAAATACTTTAAAAGCTACATTTTTTATATCAGATACAAATATGGAACAAATTAAAAGAAATAATAATGATTTAAAAAGTGCAAAAGCTAATTTTACTTTAAATGGTAAGACTTATGAAGGTAAAGTTGAGTTTATATCAAATTATAATGAATTAGCAAGTACTAAAGCTTATGCGGTTTTTGAAAATACTAATCAAGAATTAAGTGCAGGAACCTTTGTTAGTCTTAAACTAAGCAATATTATGCAAAATGATTCTTTTGTAATTAGTAGAGAAAATTTATTACAAGATATTGATGGATATTATGTATTTGTTAAAGACAAAAATATAACAAAACAAATTCATGTTAAAACAATTTTTGATGATGAGAAAATTGCCGTAATTGATGCAAAAACAAGTGATTTAAAAGTTGATGATGAATTGATTTTAAATAATTATAAAAAGATTTATCCTGGCGCAAAAATAGCAACTAAGGCAGAATTTGGTGCGATGATGCAAAAGCAAGCTCCTAAAGAGCAGACTAAGGAACAATAATGTTTTCTAAGTTTTTTATATATAGACCAGTATTTGCGATAGTTGTTTCAATTATAATTACTATTGCTGGTATTTTAGGAATGAAGGGTTTGCCTATTGAAGAATATCCTAATGTAACATCTCCAACGGTTAGGGTAACTGCTAATTATTCTGGCGTTGATGCAGCTACGCTTTCTCAAAATGTAGCAAGTATTCTTGAAGACGCAATTAATGGTGTTGAAGATATGATTTATATAACTTCAAGCTCAAGTTCAAGTGGTTTGATGTTTTTAAATGTTTATTTTAAGGTTGGAAAAGACCCATCAAAAGCATTAATTGATGTTAATAATAAAGTTCAAAGCGTTCAAGCAAAAATGCCTGAAGAAGTTAAAAAATTAGGTGTTAGTGTTGATGAAACTAGCTCAAATATTTTAGCTGTTGTTTCGTTTTATTCTCCTGATGATAGCCGTGATGAAACTTATCTAAGTAACTATGCTACATTAAATGTGGCTGAAGAGTTAAAGAGATTAGAAGGTATTGGTAGTGCTGAAGTAATTGGAGCTAAAGATTATTCTATGAGAATTTGGCTTGATTCAGAAAAGCTTAATAAATATGATTTAAATCCAGCTGTTGTAAGTGCAGCTATAAGAGAACAAAACTCACAATATCCAACAGGAACAATAGGCGATTTACCTATGAAAGAAATTAGTCCATTTGTTTATACAATGAGCGCTAAAGGTAAGCTTAGTAAGGTAAGTGATTTTGAAAATATCATAATAAAAGCACTTCCAAATGGAAATATTTTATATTTAAAAGATATAGCAAGAGTAGAGATAGGAACTAAAAACTATGGTTTTGCTGGACTTAATAATGGTAAAAAAATGGTTCCTATGATGATTAATTTAAAATCAGGTGCAAATGCTATAGCAGTAGCTAAAGCTGTGCAAGAAAAATTAGAAGAGCTAAGCAAATTCTTCCCAAGTGGTGTTGCTTATAGTATGCCTTATGATACTACCGATTTCGTAAAAGATAGTATAAGCGAAGTTGTTCAAACATTTGTTGAAGCTATTTTACTTGTTTTAATAGTTATGTATATGTTCTTAAAAAACCTTCGTGCAACTATTATTCCATTAATTGCTGTGCCGGTTTCTTTACTTGGAACTTTTGCTTTCCTTTATGTTTTTGGTTTTACAATCAATCTTATTACATTATTTGCTTTAGTTTTAGCAATCGGCATTGTTGTTGATGATGCTATTGTTGTTGTAGAAAATGTTGAGCGTGTGTTTAGAAGTGGTATTACAAAAGATGTAAAAGCGGCTACTAAAATGGCAATGGATGAAGTAACCGGACCTGTAATTTCTATCGTTTTAGTATTAAGTGCGGTATTTATTCCTGTATCATTTTTAGATGGATTTGTAGGGCAAATTCAAAGACAATTTGCAATTACTCTTGTAATTTCTGTTTGTATTTCAGGTTTTGTTGCATTAACGCTAACTCCTGCATTATGCGGTATATTATTAAAAGACCATGAAGATAAGCCTTTTTATTTAGTTAAAAAATTTAATGACTTTTTTGATTGGAGTATTAATATTTTTGGTAGTGCAGTTGCAAAAGTTTTAAGACATGTAATTCCAAGTTTAATAGTAGTTGCTATATTCTTTTATGGAATTTTTGCCTTACTAAAAATTATTCCTAGCTCACTTGTTCCTAGCGAAGATAAGGGTGCTGTATTGGTTTTATCACAATTAAAATCTTCTAGCAACCTAGATAAAACTCTAGCCTTTAATAATAAAATCTATGATATGGTTAAGAATAATCCTGCAGTAGAAAGTATGATTTCTTTAAATGGATTTGATGTAGAGAGTTCAGCTCTTTCTCCAAGTGCTGGAATTTCATTTATTACATTAAAAGATTATAAAGATAGAAAAGATTTAGGTATTAATGGAGATAGTGAAAATTTAGCTAATACTTGGATGAAAAATATGTGGCTTGACCCTGATGGTTTTGCATTTTTCTTAAATCCACCACCGATTATGGGGCTTTCTTTAACAGGCGGATTTGAAATGTATGTGCAAAATAAATCAGGTAAAAGTTATGAAGAAATTAAAAAAGATATAGATACTTTACTTGCAGCAGCATCAAAAAGACCTGAATTAACTCAAGCAAGAACGACTTTAAACACTGATTATCCTGAGTTAAAAGTAAGTGTTGATGAGAAAAAAGCTAAAATTTTAGGGCTTAGTTTAAGTGATATATATTCAAATTTAAATTTAATTTTTGGTTCTGTTTATGTGAATGATTTTACTGCTTTAGGTAAAAATTTCCAAGTAAATGTAAGAGGCGATGAAGAATTTAGAAATAAAAGAACAAGTCTTGAAAATATTTATGTTAAAAATAGTGAAGGCAAAAGCATATCTTTAGCTAGTGTTGTTGATATTAAGCCAAGTGTAGCAGCGTTTTCAGTAACTAGATTTAACCTTTTCCCAGCTGCAAAAGTTACAGCTTCGCCAGCTCCAGGATATACTAGTGGAGATGCTATTAATGCTATAGTTGAAGTATTTAATGAAACTATGAATAAAGATGAATATTCTTATGCTTGGGCAGGAAGTTCTTATGAAGAAGTAAATGCTAGTGGTAGTGGTTCTACTGCATTTGCATTAGGTATGGTATTTGTATTTTTAATACTTGCAGCTCAATATGAAAGATGGTTAATGCCACTTGCAGTAATTACGGCAGTTCCTTTTGCAGTATTTGGAAGTTTAGCAGCAACTTATTTAAGGGGTATGCAAAATGACATATATTTTCAAATAGGTTTATTATTGTTAATTGGTCTTAGTGCAAAAAATGCTATATTAATTGTTGAATTTGCTATGGAAGAAAAATATAAACACGGCTTAAGCACTTATGATGCAGCTATAAAGGCGGCAAAACTTAGATTTAGACCTATTATTATGACTTCTTTAGCGTTTGGTTTTGGTATTTTACCTTTAGTATTTAGCGAAGGTTCAGGTAGTGCTGCTAGACACTCACTTAGCACAGGGCTAGTTGGTGGTATTATTATAGCTTCTAGTATATCTATTTTATTTGTGCCTTTATTTTTCTATTTACTAGAGAGTTTAAATGATAAGGTTTTTAAAAAGAAAGGAAAGCAAATTAATGAATAAGCTTTTAATATCAGCAATCGCAGCTTTATTTTTAGCTGCTTGCTCTAGTGTTAATAATTATGAGCTTAAAACTCCAAATAATTTAGATAATAATACTAAATTTGAAATTAAAGATTGGAGAAGTTTAGGTAATGATGCAAATCTTAATCGCTTGATTGAGATTGCTATGGAAAATAATGAAGATGTTAAAATGGCTATTAATAATCTTTTAATAGCTGAATCAAATTTAGTAAGTGTTGGGATTAAAAGAGAGCCTAGCATTAATCTTGGCATTAATGCAAATGAGAGATTAATTAAACACCAAAAGCCAACTTATGGACATTCTTTAGGTCTTAATTTATCTTATGAAATAGATTTATTAAATAAATTTGGTAAGGCTAAAGATAACGCTATTTATAGTGCTAATATTAGCGAATTTGATGTAGAAAATACTTATCAAACTATTGGATTTAGTATTGCAAAACTTTATTATCAAGTTGTAGCAACTAATAAAAAAATAGAAATTTTAGAAGACTTTATAAATAGCTATGAAAAAACTTTAAAATTAAAAGAAGAGCAATATAAATTAGGCTTTATTACAAAATCAGTTCTTTTACAAACTAAAGAACAATTTACTCTAAATCAAACTAAATTAAGAAGTTTAAAATTAGAAAGAGATTTATATATTAATTCTTTAGATATTTTAGTTTATGGATTAAATCAAGAAAAAGAACCAATTAAATTTGCTAATAACTTAATAGAAGATTTTGTTATGCCAGCTACTATACCAAGCTCTGTTATGACAAATCGTCCTGATATAGCAAAAGCAATTTTAGATGTAAAAATAGCTCATAATAATGCAAAAATTGCTTGGGATAGCTTTTTTCCAACCTTTACAATAGGTGCTGGTGTTAGTTGGAGTGGAGATACACATAATGTATTTTCTGACCCTGTTGGCTCAATTACTGCTAGTTTGTTACAACCTTTATTTAATTTAGGTGATGTTGATGAGCAAGTAATTAGAGCAAATTTAGCTCAAGATAATGCAGTATTAGGCTATGAAAAAGTAGTAAAAACTGCGTTAAAAGAAATAGAAGATGCTATTTTAAAATATAATAATGCTGAAGTTAAATTAAGAGATTATGATGAAATAGTAAAACTAGAAGAAGAAATTTATGAGTTTAATAAGCTTAAATTTAATGAAGGAGAAATCAGCTTTTTAGAATTCTTAGATAGCGAAAGAGCTTTACAAAATAGCTTAATAGAGCAAATTGATTTAAAATTAGGCAAGATAACTGCAGGAATTGATGCTTATAAAGCTATTGGAGTTAAAAAACTTGAATTTAGGAAGTGATTTTTATATGAACCTAGCCTTAAAAGAGGCTTGGAAATATCAATTCTTAACTTATCCAAATCCTGCCGTAGGTTGTCTAGTATTAGATAAATACGGCAAGATTTTAAGTATTAAAGCACACCAAAAAGCAGGAACATTTCACGCAGAAAGATTATGTGTGAATGAAATCTTAGAAAAATATGGAAAAGATGCTTTAAAAGATAGTGTATTTTATGTAACTTTAGAGCCTTGCAGTAAGCAAGGTCGCACTCCACCTTGCCACGAATTATTAATAAAATATAAAGTTAAAGAAGTAAATATAGGCTCAAGTGATAGTTCTCAAAATGGTATAAATGAATTAAGACAAGCTGGAATTAAAGTAAATCTTGGGATTTTACAAGATGAATGCGATAAACTAATTGCTCCATTTAAATTCTGGCTAGATAATAAGCCTTTTGTTTTATTTAAATTAGCAATTAATCTAAATTATAACAATGAAGGTAGTATTAGTAATGAGTATTTAAGGACATATTTTCACGAAATTAGAACCAATATAGATTATTTAATAATTTGTGGCAATACTTTAAGACTTGATAATCCTATGCTTGATGCTAGATATTCTACTAGCAAAAAAGCACCTAATTTATTAGTATTTTCAAAATATTTTCAAGATTTAAATTCTAATTTTAAATCACTAAATATTTTTAAAACTAATAGAGAAATTATTTTTGGTAAAAATCCTTTAAAATTAAAAGATGAATTGCAAGAGCAAAATATTAAATTTGTAATGATTGAAGGCGGGTTTAATGCCTTAGAACTTTTCAAAAATCAAATAGATTGGTTGTTTTTACAACAAAGTAATTCTACTTATAAAAATTCAAATAACTTTAAGTTAAGTTTAAGTCCTATTTATCAAAGCACTACAAAAGATTTTTATAATAAACCACACGAATACCAACAATTCGGATTTTATGAAATAAGGGAATAAATGTTAGAAAAATATTTTGAAAAATTCCTAGTAAATTCTAGGTTTATTACAATCTTACCTGTTATTTTTGGTCTTTTAGGTGCTTTTATGTTATTTTTTATTGCTAGTTTTGATGTGTATAAGGTCATAAAAGTTACATATACTTATTATTTTTTAGGTGCTGATATTGACATTCACGAAGAAGCTGTAAGCACTATAGTTGGAGCTGTTGATTTATATTTAATGGCTTTAGTTTTTTATATATTTTCTTTTGGAATATATGAATTATTTATAAGCGATGTTGAAGAATTTAAACAATATAAACAAAGCAAGGTTTTAGAAGTTCATAGTTTAGATGAGCTAAAAGACAAGCTTGGTAAAGTTATTATTATGGTTTTAGTTGTTAATTTTTTCCAACACGCACTTAATTTAAAATTTAGCTCAAGTATGGATATGCTTTATTTAGCAATCGGTATTATGTGTATTTGCCTTGGATTATGGGCTTTACATAAAAGTGATAATAAATCTAAAGAACACTAAGGAGCAAAGATGATATTTATAGATACTTGTTTTGGAAAAAAAAGTGATGTTATGCCTATTTGGATGATGCGTCAAGCAGGTAGATACCTAGCTGAATACAAGGCTACTCGTGCTAGAGCAGGAGATTTTTTAAGTCTTTGTAAGGATTATAAATTAGCTAGCGAAGTTACGCTTCAGCCAGTGGATATACTAGATTTTGATGCGGCTATTATATTTTCAGATATTTTAGTAGTGCCACTTGAGATGGGCTTACCACTTAAATTTGAAGCAGGTGAAGGTCCTGTTTTTGATGAGATAATATCAAGTGAAATTGATGTAGAAAAATTAAATATAAATGCAGCTAGTAAATTAACTTATGTTTATGACGCTATAAAATTAACTCGTGAAAAATTAGCTTCAAATAAAGCTTTAATAGGATTTTGTGGTGCTCCTTGGACTTTAGCAACATATATGATAGAAGGAAAAGGCTCTAAAACTTATGCAAAAAGTAAAAGAATGATTTATGAAAATCCAGCCCTAGCACATAAATTATTAGCAAAAATTACTGAAGTTTTAAAAGAATACTGCGAAAATCAAATAAAAGCAGGTGCTAATGCTATTCAGATTTTTGATAGCTGGGCTAATGCGCTTGAGCCTAGTGCTTATTTGGAATTTGCTTGGAAATATATTCAAGATTTAGCAAGTTATTTAAAGACAAAATACCCACATATTGCAATAATTGCTTTTCCTAAAGGAGTAGGTGGTTTTATTGAATGCTTAGATGCAAAAATTGATGTTTTAGGTGTTGATTGGAGCACTCCACTTCAAGTAGCAGCAAAAACTCCTTATGTATTACAAGGAAATCTTGAGCCTTGCAGACTTTATAGTAAAAAAGCTATAAAAGAAGGCGTTGAAATCATAAAAGAACTTACAAAAGATAAGGCTCATATATTTAATTTAGGGCATGGAATTTTACCTGATATTCCAGTAGAAAATGTAAGATATTTAATAGATTGTGTAAGAAATGCTTAGTTTAATATCTCTTGGCGGGACAATTTCTATGCGTAATTTAGGCGAAGGAGCAATTCCTAGCCTAAATGCTGATGATTTAACAAGTTCATTTAAAGACATTAATGCAATAACTTTTAGCAATATCTCAAGTCCAAATATAACTTTTTCAATGTTAATTGAAGTTTTAAATCTTGCAAAAGAAGAGATTAAAAAAGGCTCTAGTGCTGTAATTATTACTCAAGGAACTGATACTTTAGAAGAAAGTTCATTTTTTTGTAATTTATTTTGGGATTTAGATGAGCCACTAATTTTTACAGGTGCTATGAAAAATCCTAGCGAGTTAGGAAGTGATTATCTAGCTAATATTAGCAATGCAATTACTTTAGCAAATAGTGAATTAGCAAGGGGTTTAGGTGTGCTTTGTGTATTAAATGATAGCGTTCATTCAGCACAATTTATCCATAAAAGCAATTCATTTAGTCTTGAAACTTTTACAAGTTTTAATCGTGGTTTGGTTGGAGAGATTAAAGAAGGTAGGTTTTATTTATTTAATAATAATTATAAAAGGCTAAAACTAAAGCCTTTAAAAGAAATTACTAAAAAAGTAGCCTTGTTAAAAATGTGCCTTGATTTTGACAATGATATGCTTGAATATGCTTTAAATAATTATGATGGTTTGGTAATTAGTGGCTATGGAGCAGGGCATGTAATGGCTAGAGCTATGCCAATTATTCAAAAAGCAAATATTCCAATAATTATGACAAGTAGATGTGAAAGTGGTAAAGCAGGTCTTAGAACCTATGCTTATGCTGGAGCTGAAGTTGATTTGATTAAAAATGGTGTAATTATGAGTGAATATTTAAGTGATGTTAAGGCTAGAGCTTTATTAATTAGTGCTTTATCTTTAGGAATTGCAAATATAAAAGGTATGATTGAAGAATTAATTTAAAGGCAAATAAATTGCCTTTAGTTCTGTAGTGCTAAAATTAGATTGTTATTAATTAGTGCTACAAATAGAAGAATTGATTTAAAGGCAAATAAATTGCCTTTAAACTTATAGTTTTTCTTTTATTTTTTCTGCATCAAATCCAAAATATTTAAATACATCCTTTTCTTTACCACTAGCGCCAAAACTATCCATTATGAAAAGCTCATCGCAGTATTTATATAATTCATAAGACCTTGCAGCTTCTATTCCGATAATCTTGCCTTTTAATAAAGATTTATCAAATTCCTTATCAAATAATTCAAAGCAAGGCATACTTAATACATTTATATTTTTATCTTTTGCAACTTCAAGTGCGAGTGCAACTTCACTACCACTTGCAATTATTGTAGCTTCTGCATTATCGCTATATTTTATAAAATAAGCTCCCTTGCTAATATCAGGAATGCTTGTATTTAAGCTTGGAAGTGCTGAGCGACTAAGTGTGAATGCACTTGGATTATTTAGCTTTAAAGCTACTTGCCAACAAGCTATATTTTCAGCCATATCAGCAGGACGGAAAGTGTATAGATTAGGAATATTTCTAAGAGTGCTGATTTGCTCAATTGGTTGATGAGTTGGACCATCTTCTCCTACTCCTATGCTATCGTGTGAAAATACAAAAAATGCTTTCAAATTCATTAAAGCCGCTAATCTTATTGAAGGCTTTAAATAATCACTAAATACTAAAAATGTAGCACAAAACGGATGCAAACCATATCTTGCCATTGCATTTATAATTGCACCCATTGCATGCTCACGAATACCAAAAGCTATATTTTTACCACCATTTCTAATATCTGCATAATCTTTTAGATAAGTTTTATTTGATGGTGCTAAGTCTGCTGAACCACCTAAAAATGTAGGAATTTGTTTTGCTATTTCGTTTAGACAAGCGTGGTTGCTATCTCTTGTAGCGTAATTTTTACTTAAATCAAGTTTAGAAAAATCCACATTTAAATCTTTTTTGCCTTCTAAATAAGCTATAAATTCTAATTGTTCATCATTAAATTTATTTGCTTTATCCCAACTTGCAAAATACTCATCACTTCTTTTACACATTTTCTCAAAGCCATTTTTAGCTTCGCTATCTATATAAAACTCTTCTTCATTCCAATTAGCTGCTTTTTTAGCTTTTAAAGCTAGTTCAGCACCTAGTGGTGAGCCGTGAGTTTTCTCGCTTCCTTCTAATTCACAAGCACCTTTTCCAATCTTGGTTTTAGCTATGATAATACTTGGACGCTCAGCATTTTTAGTCATTTCTAAAGCCTTGCTAATTTCATCAAAATTATGCCCATCAATAGTATAAACATCAAAGCCAACGCTATTAAATCTAGCCTTTATATCATCACGAAATGCTTGTTTTACATCGCCTTCAATACTAATTTCGTTACTATCATAAATTAATACTAAGTTATTTAAATTATGAACATTTGCTAAAGAACAAGCCTCATAGCTAATTCCTTCTTGCAAATCCCCATCTCCACAAAGGCAGTATATTTTATGATTTAACGAATTATTTAGTTTGCTACTAGCAAATTTTGCTGCCATTGCAAAACCAACAGCATTTGCAATACCTTGACCAAGTGGACCTGTATCTATTTCTACTCCGTGAGTTTTAATCTCAGGATGCCCTGCTGCAAGTGAGCCTAATTGGCGAAAATTTTTAAGCTCATCAAGACTTAAATTAAATCCACTTAAATGTAAAAATGAATATATTAAAGAACTTGCGTGTCCGCCTGAAAATACTAATCTATCACGATTTATATGATTTTTTGTATTTAGATTAATTTTTGTGCTAAGCACTGCTAAAATATCACTAAGTCCCATTGCTACGCCTGGATGACCACTATTTGCACGATTAATCATATCTACACTTAAAAATCTTAAATTATTTGACATTTTTTCTAACATTTATTTTCCTTTGTTAATTGTTATAAAGAATTGAAAATCCCCGTTTTTATTCTCGTCTTTAATATATCTTTGAATTAATATATTTAAAACACCGCTTTGTTGAATTTGTTTATTAAAATCTGCTTTAGTATTTACTATTACATTATTTACTCTTAGGATTTTATCTTTTAGCTTAAAGCCTAAATTTTTATTTGAAATTCCTATTACATTTAGATTATTATCTAAAGTTATTCCTAAAGAATTTGAAATCTGTTTTTTAACAATTGCTTTTTTTGTTGTAAATACTGGTTGTTCATATATTTTAGGACTTACAACAGAGCTTATATTAATTTCTTCATTATCTCTTAAAACTTTTAAATAAATAGTGCTTTGATTTTCTGCAAAAAGTATTCTTTCATTTAATGCCCTAAGTGATTCTATAGGCTTATCATCTATGCTTAAGATTTCATCATTTAATCTTAAGTTGCTATTAAAAGTAATACCACTTACAAAATATCTATCCCCTCTTTGAGTAAATGTAGCACCAATATCGCCCCAATAAACATCATTATATTTTTTAAAATGATTTAAATAGCGATTGCCTATGAATTCTCCATTTAATAAACTAATACCCAAAACCTTGCAACAAGGAGAATTTAATAAACCAATTTTTGTATTAAAATCAAGCTTATCTCTTTCAAACAAACCTTGAGCTAGATATTTTAAATGTCCTATATATTCTTTTTTAGCATCAATAATTCCTAGCCAATCATTTCTAGTTCTTGTTGTTTCATCATCTGTGATTGGCTTTATTAAAGAAAAATCAGTCCTTACTAAATAAAGATTTAAAAATGGGTCGTATTTAATGTATGAATTTAATTTTGTATCAGGTAATTTTACTACAGCTAAAAGATTTTCATCTAACACAAAAGCAGGTAAGCCTTCGTAATTTAACATACTTGCTTTATTTTTTTCATAACATGCTAAATAATCATCAAATGTAGGTCGCTCTACGCCAAATAAGGTCGCTACTAACATTAAAGATAATGCAAGTTTTCTCATTTTCCTGCCTTAAAAAACATATCAGCCGCAGCATTTTTTGTGCTTGAACTTGCACTTTCTAATGCTTCATTTAGTGCAGAAATTAATAATATTTGCATAGATGATTTGTCTTTTAATAATTCATCATCTATTTTTATATCAATTACTTGAAATTTGCCATTTACTTTAACTTCTACCATTCCAGCACCACTTTTTGCTACAAATTCTTTATTTGCTAATTCGTTTTCAAATTCTTTAGCTTTATTTTGGACATCTTGCAACATTTCTTGCATTTTAGAAAAATCAAAATCTTTAAACATATTCACCTTTCAATCTAATTTTTTCTTCATAATTGTGTATTTCATCTAAGCATTCAAGTGCTACTTTTTCATCTAAAAATGGATATTTTACACCTTTTATTTCTTGGTAATCTTCATCACCTTTACCTAAAATCATAACACATTCATTTTTATTTTGAGCTAAAAGTGCTTTATAAATTGCTAATCTTCTATCAATTACAATATTTATATTTTTTAATTCGTTTTCGCTTAAGCCATCTATCATATCTTTAAGAATTGCAATGGGTTCTTCATCTCTTGGATTATCACTTGTTAAAAATAAAGTTTTTGCATAATGACTAGCTATTTTTGCCATAGGAGTTCTTTTACTTTTATCGCGATTACCACCTGCACCTAATACTACTATTAATTCTTTATGCTTCATTGCTTCTAACACATTAGCAATTCCATCTGGAGTATGGGCAAAATCTACTATTATTTCTTTATTATATTTATTAGGAATGCTTTGCATTCTTCCCATTACCCCTGCATAATTAGCAATAGTATTAGTTAAATCATCTTTATTAGGTTTTACCAATTCATTAACACAAGCAAAAGCTGCAAGAAGATTATAGATATTAAATAAGCCTTTTAAAGAAGAGCTAATCTCATAAAGCTCATTTTTAACAGCAAAAACTGCTTCAATACCATCAATTAATGTATAAGCTTTTACACTATATAAAGCAGGATTTTCTATACCATAAGTAATAGCACCTTTTACATTATAAGAAAATTTATAAGCATCTTGATTTATTATTTTTAAGCATTCATCTTGAAAAAAACTTGCTTTACAATTTGCATAATTTTCAAAAGTTTCGTGAAAGTCTAAATGGTCTTGAGTTAAATTAGTATAGATTTTAGCAGTGAATTTCATATCTCCACAGCGATTTTGTGCAATTGCGTGAGAGCTTACTTCCATTACAAAATATTCGCAATTATTTAAAGTTGCAATTTGTAAATACGATAATAATTCTAATAAAAATCCTGTTGTTAAAGATTTTGCCGCAACTTTTTTATCATTACAAAATGCCCCACGAGTTCCACATAAAAATACTTTTTTACCTAAATCAAGCAATATAGAATAAATTGCAGCAGCGGTAGTGGTTTTACCAT
Organism: Campylobacter sp. RM12654; assembly: GCF_020137585.1. Classification (NCBI taxonomy): domain Bacteria; kingdom Pseudomonadati; phylum Campylobacterota; class Epsilonproteobacteria; order Campylobacterales; family Campylobacteraceae; genus Campylobacter; species Campylobacter sp. RM12654. The sequence goes on along the minus strand of NZ_JACGAR010000014.1, from coordinate 15,963 downwards.
TTGTGCCTGTTATACCTATAATTTTTATATTTTCATCGATTTTTAAAAGTTCTCTTGCTTTTGCTTCGTTAATTACTAAAGCACCTTTAGATTTTGCATCGTTTTCGTATTTGGAATTTGAATTGGTTAGTAAAAAATAACAACCTTTTTCACATTCATTTGAATTATCTGTTATGTAAGAATTATCTAAATTAACTTTCATAGTTTTTCAAAAGCTTCCTTTCCACCTTCAAGATTTATTAACGAAATATTGCTATCAATTTGTTCTTTTAAAGCCCTTTCAAGCCCTAATTTTAAAGTGGTATTTGCAGCAGCACAACCATGACAAGCACCAAGTAATTTTATATAAACAACCCCGTTTTTAACACCCAAAAACTCCAAATCGCCACCATCATTATGAAGTATGTGAAGCTTTGATTTTAGGACATTTAAACAAGGTTCAATTAATTCTTCATCACTAAATATCATAATTTTTCCTTATTGTAATTTGTGTTATTGTGCTTTAATAAAATAAATATTCATTAACTAAGTTAGATGATAATTTTTATTTACAAATATTTTTTTAGGAGAATAAAATGGCAAAAGAATTAACAAGTGAAAATATTAATTTAGCTAAAAAAGGCGTTGCTTTAGTAGATTTTTGGGCACCATGGTGTGGACCTTGCAGAATGCTTGCACCTGCTATTGAAGAATTAGCAAATGAATTTGAAGGTAAAGCATTAGTGGCTAAAGTTAATATTGATGATTGTGAAGAATTAGCTGCTGAGTTTGGAATTCGTTCAGTTCCTACTATGTTATTTTTCAAAAATGGCGAAATAGTTGATACAGTAATTGGTGCTCAAGCAAAACAAGCTTTAGCTGATAAATTAAACTCACTATTATAATAAAATGATAAATCTAGCAGTATTTGGGGCAAATGGTAGAATGGGTAAGGAGCTAGTAAAACTAGCTTTGGCTGATGAGAATATTGATTTAGTATATTCTTTTACTAAGGAAAATAATGATTATAATGAGCTTTTTAAAGCTAATGTTATAATAGATTTTTCTACTCCTGCTGCTAGTGTTGAGTTACTTGAAAAAGCTAGCTTATTAGATAATCCACCAGCTTTAGTTGTTGGAACTACTGGGCTTAAAGATGAATATTTTAAAAAAGCTAAATCTTATAAAGGTAAGTTTTTTTGGGCTTCTAATACTTCATTGGGTGTTGCAATATTAAATGAACTTACGAAAATTGCTGCACTTGCTTTAAAAGAATTTGATATAGAAATTTATGAAAAACATCATAAACATAAAGTTGATGCTCCTAGTGGAACAGCTCTAACATTAGCAAAAAATGCACTTGAAGCTAGAAATAAAGCTTTAAATAAAGAGCATAAGATTTGCTTTAATAGAGAAGGCAAAAGAGAAGATAACGAAATAGGTTTAGTAAGCCTTAGAGGTGGTAGCGTTGCAGGGTATCATAGCGTTGGATTTTATGGAGATGATGAAAGTATAGAATTAATTCATAATGTAAATTCTAGAGTAATATTTGCTAAAGGTGCTATTAATGTAGCAAAATGGCTTATTACTAAAGAGAATAAAAATTATTCTATGAGTGATTTTGTAGGTGAATTATTAAATAAGTAATTATAAAACATATTTTATTTTTAAGGTTGCTTATAAAATTTACAATTAGTATTGCTTAATAACGAATAAAAATAATACCTTTAAACAATACAGGTTCAAAATTTATAATCGTTATTTGAGCTTAATTTTTACAATATAAGTGATTTATAAAAAGGGCTTTTGCTTTATAAAATGTTTTTAAAGTCCTTAAAATGTAATTTAATAATTTTTGTAAAACCTACTAAATAGATTTTAAAATCAATTTATATGTTAAAATTGATAGAATTTTTTATTAAAACAGATATTAAAATTTTTAAGAGAATTTAAACTAAGATATTTTAAAGCTTCACAAAATAAATTAGTATTCAAATTTATGGATTATATTTGCTTTATTAAAATATTTATAAATTTTTTTATTGCAGAGCAATTGTTGTTGTAAAATAAATTTGTTTTTATATTCTTTTATATTCATAAAACTATATATCAAACTAGAAATAAACTTATAATTCAAAGAATTTTATAAACATATTCTTATTGATTTATAAGTTTATATTTAATACTAATAAAATACATATTTTAAGTGATATTTAGAAATTACGATTTCTCGTAATTTCTTAGTTTTTAATGTAAATCTTTATTTAGTTTAATTGCTTTTTTATTAAAGCCTACTTGAAGTTTTCCATTAGTTGAGTTTAGTCTAAAGTGTAGGGCATTTAATCCTGATAATTCTTTAGCTTTATAAACATTTTTATCAAAATTAAAATTAGGATTTGCATTCTTAAGTCCATCACATAATAACAATTCAACCTTGCTTCCACCTAAAATTGCAATACCTGCATCAATTACACAATCATCTCCTAAAACTATTCCTGTAACACTATTTGCTCCTAATAAACATCTTTTACCAACACTAATTGGTGTGCCATCAGTCCCACTTAATACTCCTAAAATACTTGCACCACCGCCAACATCACTACCTTCGCCTACTATTGCAGAGCTTGAAATTCTACCTTCACACATTACCGAACCTAGAGTTCCTGCGTTAAAATTCACATAACTTGCACCTGGCATAATCGTTGTTCCATTAGCTAAATGTGCTCCTAATCTAACCTTAGAAGTATCTAAAATCCTTGTATTATCAGCTGGGATTATTGTTTGTAAATATCTTGGGAATTTATCTACAAAATCAATTTCAGGATAAGTTTTGCTAAATTTTAATTCAGCTTCAAATTCTCTTAAATATTCTAATTCATAAGGTTTTGAATTGCTCCAAGCAAGATTTTTTAATAGTCCAAAAGCTCCATTTAGATTAATCTCTCTTGGTTTTACGAATTGTCTTGATAATAAATGTAGTTTTAAATAAACACTAGCAATGCTTTTAGGTGCTTCATCACTATTTAGTGCAACTAGAAAAAATCTTTCATTTTTTATATTTTTTAAAGCTGCTTTTAGACTTATTATATTTTCGTGTCTTTTGCCATCGTTTTCAAAGCATTCAAAATGTTTTAAGATATTTTTGATTTGCTCTTCTTTAAGCTCGATACAAAATTCACTTTCATTTTTGTAATTATTTAGTGCTAATTCTTTAAAATATACAGCAAAAGTGCCGAAATTTTGCATATAATTTACATTTGCAAAATCAATATAAATTAATTCTTTGCTTTTTTGTCCGAAATACCCAACTCCTAAAGCAAAAGCAAGTGGTTTAAAAAAGTCTTTTTCGCTTTGAACTTTTTCACAAAATTCATTAAAATTATTCATAAAATCTCCTTAAATCATATAACTTGTTTGATATAAAGTAATTAGCTCTTTATAAAGGTCTTCATCACTTCGTTTTTCTATAATACCATTACTTGGAAATAATCCATCATAAATCATTTGAACATTTTTAAATCTATTAGGGTGCAAATGTGCTAATAGCTTTGCTGATATTTCTTTTCTTACTAAAACGGTTGGCGGGATTAGCCCTGAATGAAGCATTTCTCTAATCATTGATGAACGATATTTTATGTGATGATGAGCTCCGTGTGGGCATGATTTTGTGCTTACCATTACATTGCATTTATTACAAAATACAAATTCAGGTAAAACTATTAGCTCTAAGCCTGTTTTTTTAGATAATTCATCTATAGCTGTATGTGCTAAATTATTATCATAAAACAATCCTAAACCTTGATGGTTTTGTCCTATTACTAGCTTATTTGCACCAAATGAACTTGCCAATAAACATTCGTAATTTGGATCAAGGTAAGGGCTAAATAAATCTATGTTTTTTAAATACACAGGGAAAATTCTCTCAAGTGGTAAAAAGTTTTTCGCATAGTATTCAAAGCATTCTTTTTTTGCTTGAAAATTTAAAGAATTTGTATCATATCCTTCAACTACGAAAATTATCACTAAATCAGCCTTATCAATAGTCCATCTTAGCATTCTTTCGTGTGCTCTTGTGATTGGGTCGGCATTTAGGATTAGGGCTGTTATTTTTTTGGCATTATTTTTTTTGATTTTATTATTTAGAGCAGTTTTTACCTTTTTAAATTCATTATTAAAAATCTCAACCTTTCCTGCTATGCAAGGATTTAATTCTTTATCTAATTTGCAAGTATTTGCACTAAATATATTTGTATATGCTTTATCATTATCAAAAGTAGTTGCTTGAGTGATTTTTCCTACTTTTTTATCATTTAATATTAATGTAATTTCATTGTTAAATTGATAGTTTTTAATATTATCATTTAATTCATAATTAGGAGAAAAAGCTAAAGTACAGGCTGATATATTTTTATCAATTGTGGCGGAATTAAATTCCTTAAAAACTTCTTCTTTATTTGGTAAATATCCATTGGTATTAAAAGAATTAATTTCAATTAAACTTAGTATACTTAATTCTTTTTCAGTAATTTTTATTTCTTTTATTTTATTTTTTATTGATTCCATATTTTCTCCTTTTTTCCCAAAGTGATTTTCTGCTTAATCCTAATTTTTTACTAAGCTCTGTATCAGAATAGCTTTTTTGCCAATTAATTATCATATTTTTTATGTAATCATCAATTGTTAGAATTTCTCCTAATGCTAGTGTATTTGAATTGTCTTCTAGCTCAATTATGTTAAAGCCTTCAATATCGGCATTTCCATTAGTGTGAAATATAAAATTTTGCCCTTTACTAAGCTTGATAATTTGTTCTAATTTAGAGCCTTTTAAAACTTGAAAATTTGTAAAATATCTAATATCTCTATCTCCTACTAATAAATTATTTAGATTAAATGAGCTACTTAAATCAGTAAAATGAATATTTACATTATGAGAAAATACATAATTAAAAACATAGCTATCTGCTAAGATTTGCTTATTTGTTTTTATTAGTGTTGGAAATACTAATCTTTTTGCTGTATGAAATTTTGAATCAATAACTGATTTTATATAGCTACTTAGTGCGGTATTTTGAGCTTTTAGCTTGTTGTAGCCATAAAAATAGTTTATTTTTCTAATAAGTTCTTCTATCATAAAAGGTTTTTGTATGTAATCATACGCTCCAGCTTCAATAGGCATACTAACTGTATCACTACTCACATAAGAAACTAACAATAATATAACGCTATTTTTATGATTTTGAATAACTTTTAAAAAATTATCTATATTAGTAGATAGCAAAATAACATCATAATATTTGTTTTTTATATCTTTAAAATCATTTGCAACTTCACAAATATATCCAGCATCATTTAGCTTTAAAGCCATACTTTGAGCTAAGTAAATCTCATTTTCAACTATTAATATTCTCATACTCGCTCCAATCAAATAATTTCATATTAACAACTACGCTTACGCTTATACCTTCGCATCGCCCAACAAAACCTAGTTTTTCTGTTGTAGTAGCTTTTATATTAATATTGCTTGTTTTTAGGGTAGTGATTAAATTTTTTAGCATTTCTTGTTTATATTTTAATAGTTTTGGTTTTTCAGCACATATTGTAATATCAGCATTAATTAGCTCGTATCCATAAGATTTGCATTTATCATAAGCAAGTTTTAATAATTGCATAGAATTTGCGTTATGATAATTATCATCATCAGGGCTAAAAGCAGCCCCAATATCTCCTAAGCCACAAGCTCCAAATAAAGCATCAGTAAATGCGTGAGCTAATACATCTCCATCAGAGTGTGCTTTTAGAGCATATTCTTTTCCTAGTCTTACACCTGCTAAGATTAATTCTTCATTTTTATTATCTTCATCTAATTTATGCCCTACATTAGAGTGGCAAAACTCATGCACATCGTATCCATATCCAACAAAAATATCTTTACTTGGCTTTGCTAGATTGAGTAATTTTAATTTTTGCAAGTCATTTTTTGTAGTTATTTTAAAGCTTAATTCATCTCCATTTATAGCTTTTATTGTTCCGTTATTTGCTAATATTGCCGAGCTTTCATCTGTAAAATTTTTTAAATTCGCAGATTTTAAAGCAGAGCTTTTGCTAAGTTGTGGGGTTTGAACCAATCTTAGTTCATTTCTATTTAAATAGCATTGTTTTTCTTCATTATAAATTGTATCAACAATTTTAATAGCTGGAAAAACGCAATCATAATTTTTAGCATTTAATATAAGTTCGTTTAATACATTAGGATTAATAAAAGCTCTTGCTACATCAGTAATTAAAACATATTGAGAATTTACTTTTTCTAAAGCATTTTCAATACTTTCAAATCTTTCTTTACCGCCTTTAACATAAATATAATTTGGCTCTTTAACTTCATAAAAACAAGGCTCATCACAAACAATTATTATTTTTGAAAACTTATATAATTTCTCAAATTCTTTTGCTAAATATAGCCATAATGGGGATTTGTTTATATATAAATTTTGCTTTTTACAAGGTAAATTAAACCTAGTAGAATTACCTGCAGCTAATAAAATAAGCGTTATATCCAACATAATTATCCTTAAAATTATGATTTTGAGTAAGTTTTTAACATAATTTTATTTAAATCTTATCTAAAATGTAACATTTTTATAAATTAAATTAAAAATTGTTACATTCCGTAACAAGTTATAAAGATACTATGATTTTTTTAGCGGGAATTTGAAATTGAATTACATCATTTATTGAGTAATTTTTACATAATTTATTTTTTTTACCAATTGCTTTGATGATTTGATTATTGAAATTTAATGTAAAATAAATTAGCTCATCTTTAATATCTATATTTTGAATAATTGCATTAAAGCTATTTTCTTTATTATTTTCTAATTCTATAAAATTAATTTTTGTTATTAATATAACTTCATCAAATAATTTTAGATTTAATTCAGTAAGAGCAGCTACTGAAATATTTGCTTTTATTAAGTCATCACCGCATTTGCAAGTTAGATTTATATAATTTTTCTCATTTTTAATCTCAACTATTTTAGCCTTAATTTTATTTTGAGCTGATAGTTTATAGGTAAAATCATCATTGAGTTTGGCTTTAAATTTGCAAAACTCTTCATATTTTTTTAATATATCTTCACTAAAAGCACTTAATTTACTTCCTTCTTTTCTTGAAGTATTTGAAAATAAATTATACTCACTAGCTTTGCTTATTTCATCAAGACTATCCCAAGCATTTTTATAAGAAATATTCAAATTCTTAGCAGCTTTGCTAATGCTTTTGTCTATTTTGATTTGTTGCAAAAGTAATATATGTTTTTTTGTAATTTTTACATTATCATTTAAAATAAATTCAATTTCTAGATTAATTTTCATAGTTTGTTCTTAATATTTTTTTGTTATTATTTGCTAAAAATACTAAATATGGAGTAATTTTGTGATAAAAAAAATATTTTTTATTCTTTCTTTGATTACACTAGTAGTTGCGAACGAAATTGATGATTTTGAAGCAGAATTTAATCAAGTAGAAAGGGTAGATAAATTTTATAATTACAATAAAGCTGTTACTAGTTTTAATTATGCAGTTTATAATATGAGTTTAAGACCACTTAGCAATATTTACAATACTATCACTCCTCCAATAGTTAAAAAAGGTGTTAATAATTTTTTCCACAATTTAGGGTCTCCGCTTAGATTTATTACTTTATACTTGAGTGGAGAATTTAAATCAGGAACTGCTGAATTAGGAGCATTTTTAGGTAATACCACATTGGGTTTAGGTGGTATTTTAAGACCTTTTAAATATGAAAAAGAAAGTGATTTTGGCTTGATGCTTGCTAGATGGGGTGTTCCACCAGGAGAGCATATTGTTTTACCATTTTTAGGACCTTCAAATGTAAGAGATGCTTTAGCTTTGCCGTTTGATTATGCTTTAAAGCCTAATTTTTATTTAACTAATAATGCTAGTATTAGCGTTTCTACTTTTGGGCTGATTGATAAAACAAGTAGTAATTCTGTTTTAATTAATGAAGCTTATAAAAGTATAAATCCTTATGTAACAATAAGGGATTTTTATGAAAAAAACCGAAAGGAATTAGAATGAAAAAATTATTAATAATAGCTTTAAGCTTAGCAAGTTTATATGCTTACAAAATTGATACTTTTAAAGATGACATTGTTTTAGATGTTGCAAAAATACAAGATATCTTTAAGGGTGATGGCAACGATAAATCACAAGATTTATTTAATTTATTAAAAGATGATTTAGATATTGAATTAATGACGAAATTAGTTCTTTCAAAAAATGCTAATGAGTTAAGCGCTGAAAAATTAGCAGAATTTCAAAGTATTTTTATAGAAAGACTTAAAAAAGATTTTTCATCTAAAATTGATTTGGTTAAAGGCAGCAGCCTTGAATTAACAAGCACTAATATAGATGATAAAAGATGTCAGGCAAATATGAAAGTTGAGTATGAAGAACAAGTTAAAGAAATGATATTTAAGTTTAGAATTATCAATAACGAATGTAAGTTATATGATATTGATATTTTAAATACAAGTTTAATAGCTAGTTATAGAGCTCAGTTTTTAGATATTATAAAACAGAGTGGAATTAATGGCTTATTTGAAAAGCTTAAATGAATAAAATAATTAATTTTCTTCTTGTAAATTCTAAAAAAGTTTTTATGATAACTCTATTAATTTGTTTAGGGTTATCATATTATTCTACTAAGATAGAAGTTGAAGCAAAATCAACTAGCTTTTTCTTAGAAGATGATAAGGATTTACAACTATTTAATGAAAGTATAAAAACTTTTGGTTCTCAAGATTTTTTAGTATTAGCCTATAAAAGCCAAGGCGATGTCTTTAGTATTGAAAGTATTGAAAAACTTCAAAATATAGAAAAAAAACTATTAAAAATAGATGGTGTTAAATCAGTTCTTAGTATTTTAAATGCTCCATTATTTTTAAGTGATGGAAAAAGTATAAATGAAGGAGCTAATTTATTAAAAGCTAAAGATGAAATAAGTAAAAATAAATTTTATTTAAAGAATTTAATTAGCAAAGATTATTCGGTTGTTGATTTTTTAATATATGCAAATAACCCAGATGATTTGATTGTTACATTAAAGCAATTTGCGCTTGATAATGATTTGATTTTAGGTGGGATGAGCGTTATTGCAAGTGATATGATTACTTATGTTAAATCTGATTTATATGTTTATGGAATAGGGTTGTTTGTATTATTATCAATTGCTATTTTTATATTTTTTAGAAGTTTGTATTTTGTATTTGTTTGTATGTTTATATGCTTAATTTCTCTTTTTAGCACGACGGGAATTTTGGCGATTTTGGGTTATAATATAACCGTTATTTCAAGTAATTATGTAGCATTGGTTTTAATTATTACAATTTCTGTTATAGTGCATTTATTATCTCATTTTTCAGAACTTATAAATTTTAATAAAAATACAGATAGATTAACACAAGTAAGACACACATTATTAGCTAAGGCTAAACCTAGCTTTTATGCTATTTTAACAACCGTAGTTGGGTTTTTAAGTCTTGTTTTTTCAGGAATAAAACCTATTAGTGAATTAGGTGTTATGATGAGCATTGGTATTAGTGTTAGTTTGCTTTTATGCTATTTATATTTGCCTTATTTGTTACTTGCAAAAAAAGATTTTAAAAATGTATATTTTGCTAAAGAGCCTAAGTTTTTATTGTTTTGTGCAAATACTGCAATAAATCATAGAAAAATAGTATATTTTGTAAGCTTGATAATAGTTGTTTTTGCTATTGTTTCAATTCCAAAGCTTAGTGCTGAAAATAGTTTTGTGAATTATTTTAAAGATAGTAGTGATATTAAAAAAGGTTTATTATTAATTGATGAAAAACTAGGTGGAACGCTTCCGTTAGATGTAATTGTTAAATTTAACGATGAAGACGATGAACAAGCTGATGAGTTTGCTGAATTTTTAGATAATAGTGATAAGTACTATTTAACACCATCAAAAGTAGAAATTCTAAAAAAAATTCATAATTTCTTAGAAAATCAAAATTATGTAGGCAGTGTTTTAAGCCTTTATTCGCTTTTAGATTTTGCAAAATCTATGAATAATGGTAAAGATATTGATGGCTTTTTGCTAAATATATTGCAAAATAACCTTGAAGAAAGCACTAAAAAGCAAATTATTTATCCATATTACAACGAAAAATCAAAAGAATTTAGAATAGCAATTAGAATGGTTGATAGTGATAAAACTTTAAAAAGAGCTAAATTTTTAAAAGATTTAAATGATAATTTAAGAGAACTTACAAAAAATGATAATATAAATATTCAAGTAAGTGGAGTTATGGTGCTTTATAACAATATGCTAAGCTCACTTATAAGCTCTCAAGTAGATACTCTTAATTTTGTTATACTTAGCTTATTTGCATTATTTTTAATAATTTTTAGAAATATAAGATTTAGTATTATTGGAATAATTGCTAATTTGATTCCTATTTCATTATTGTTTGCGATTATTGCTTTTAGCGGGCTAAGCCTTGATTTAATGAGTATTACAATTGCTGCAATTTCTATTGGAATTGGAGTTGATGATATAATACATTATGTGCATAGGTTTAAAGAAGAAATCAAAAAAAGGAATTTAAATGATGCTATTAGGGCAAGTCATCAAAGTATTGGTTCAGCACTTTACTATACAACTTGCACTATTGTTTTAGGATTTTGTCTTATGATGAGCTCTAATTTTACACCTACTATTTATTTTGGATTACTGACTGTTTTAGTTATGATTTTATTATTATGCGGTTCTTTGTTTTTATTGCCATCACTTATAATTAGTTTATATTTTAAGGGTTATTTTAAAAACGAATTATCGAAGAAGGATTTAAGTGCTTAAGTTTAATAATATAATTTGGCTTTTAAGAAAAAATTTTTTTATTACTTTTATTTTACTTGTATTAGTATTATTTTTTAGTTTTTATGTAAATTTTACAACAGTCAATGATAAACTAATTAATAATAACAAATTGATTTCTCATAGTATTCAAAATGCTATAAAACAGCATAAAATTAGACTAGATTTATATTCAAAAGCACTTGAGATGAATCCTAGTTTAAAAAATTTAGACTTAAATACATTTTCAGCATTTTATTATCTTAATGAAGATGGAGAAGTTTTAGATAAAATTAGCAGTGATGAAGTTGACCCTTTAAAAAAATTCATAGAAATTAATACTAGGAATTTAACTGGCAAAACTACTTATATTAGCGAATTAATTACTACTAAAGACTTACAAAGTAGCATATATTTTGCAAAAAAATTAGAGAATAATAAAAATACATTTTTGGTTGCAAAGCTTGATTTAAAAGAACTTTTAAAAAGTGTTAATAAATTTAATACTGATTATATATTGGTAGATTCTTTTGGTAATGTTTTGTATTCAAGTAATCAATCAAAATTAGATTTATCTGTCAATGTAAATGAGTTTAGTTACTATTGGTATTTATCTGGAATTTATCAAACAGCAAGTAATTCTGATAATATTATTAAAGAAGTAGAATATAGCGGCTTTAATGTGAGAAGCTTTATATCTGTAAGCGAGTATTTTAATTATTATTTTGTATTAAGTGCATTTTTGCTAATAATATTAGTTATGTATTTTTGGAACGCTTATCTTGATTCTATGTTGGTTGAAAATGGTTTAGTAAGACAAGTAAGGTATTGCTATGATTTACAAGGTGCTAGCGATATTGATGAGTTTCAAAATTTTGAGCTAATAGAAGGCTCTGATTTAGAAGATTTGCAAAAACAAACGGCATTTTCAGTTCTTGAATATAAAGATATTAAAAAAGAATATAGAGAATTAGAACAAAGACTTAGCTCTATGTTTAGTAAAAGCACAATTCCTATGCTAATGATTGATGCTTTTACGGCTAAGATTTTTAAAGCAAATCAATCAGCACTTGATTTTTATAATCAAAAAATTACAGGTATGTCTAAAATGAATTTGTATATGCTTGGTAAAAAAGAGCAAAGAGATACCATTATAGACCCGATAAATTTTGCAAACAATATGCAAAATTCTATTAAAAATCAAGGATTTTATATACAAACTGAACACTATGTGAATGGAGAAGACTTTAAAGAAGTTAAAATATATCCATTCGTTATGAGATCAGAGAGATTTTGCTACGATATTTTGATGATTTTAGATACTAATATGGTTAGTAAAAGTTATGAAAATATTAAATCTCAATATGAAGCTTTAGAAAAAAGTTTCATTATTACTATGAATTTTACCCTTAAAGGTGGTAAGTTAAAAATAAGAAGTTGTAGTAAAAATATAGATAGAATTTTAGGCTATACAGCTTTAAGTTATGCTTATTTTAAAGAGCTTTTACATAAAAGTAGCTATCCTGCTTATATTGAATTTTTATTAAAATTAAAAAATCTTAAAGATAATAGTTTTACAAATTATTCTAAAGTAATTGAACAAAATTTATATTTAAGACAAAATAATGGTAGATATGCAGAATTTAAAGTTAGCTTTAATATTTCAAGAGATTATAATTATGATAGTAAACAAGCTAGGTTTTTAAACATAACAGCTCATCTTGCTTTATTAAAACAAGATATATTAGAAGATGAAATAAAAGAACCTATATCTTTTAGTGATATTTATAAACAAAGTAATTCTATCATAGGTATATTTGATAAAGAATTTAAATGTATTAGTGCTAATAAAGAACTAAGAAATTTATTAAATACTCAAAATGTACCTAAGATATATTTAAAAGACTTGTTAGCAAAAGAACAAGATAAAATTATTGCAAATATATTAGATGGCAAAACTTGTTCTATTAAGGATATTGTTTATTTAAAAGACTTTAATAATATATTGCATCCTAATAAATTAAGCTATGTTGTAACTAAGAATTCTTTAGGTGAGAATTTATATTGTTTAATTTTTAGACAAGAATACGACCCAGCAGAATTGGATAATTTTGTTGTATTTTGCAAAAATAGAATTGTAAATAATGAGAATTTAGATATTTTGTATTGCGAATATTACTATAAAGTAATTGGCAATAGAATTAACAATAATGAATCTTTTGATAATTTAGATTTTGATAAATTCTTAAATAATATTAGAAATTTTGATTTTACTAATGAAGAATTGGCTATTAAAGCAGATTATATGAGTAGATTAGTATCTTTAGTGAAAGAAAAAAATAGAGATAAAATTATGCAAATGTATGAAAACGGAAATAATATTTTTATAGGAGATATATATGAGCAAAGCTGACATATTAGTAGGTATTCAGTGGGGAGATGAAGGTAAAGGCAAAGTTGTAGATAAATTATGCGCTAACTATGATTTTGTATGTAGGAGTGCAGGAGGACACAACGCAGGTCATACTATTTGGGTTGATGGAGTTCGTTATGCTTTACATTTATTGCCTAGTGGTATTTTACATCATCGTTGTAAAAATGTAATAGGAAATGGGGTTGTATTAAATCCTGAAGTTTTGATTACAGAAATGGCTCAATTTGATAATTTAGAAGGTAGATTATTTATTAGTGATAGAGCTCATCTTAATTTAAGTTATCATGCACAAATTGATATTGCTAAAGAAAAATTTAAAGGTGATAATGCAATAGGAACGACTGGTAAAGGAATAGGACCTTGCTACGCTGATAAGATTTCAAGAAGTGGGCATAGAGTAAGTGAGTTGCTTGAACCTGAAAAACTTTGTAATGCAATTTTGAAAGATTTTGTGATAAATAAACCATATTTTGATACTTTAGGCGTAAATGCACCTGATGCAAATGAGCTGTTGGCTAATCTTAAAAGATATAAAGAAATGTTAGCACCATTTATTTGTGATACTACAAGACTTATATGGAAAGCTTTAGATGAAGATAAAAAAGTCTTATTAGAGGGAGCTCAAGGTAGTTTATTAGATATTGACCACGGAACTTATCCTTATGTAACTAGCTCAACAACTATTGCTGCAGGAGCTTTAAGTGGTTTAGGATTAAGTCCTTATGAAGCAGGCAAATCAATAGGAATAGTAAAAGCTTATACTACAAGAGTTGGACACGGACCTTTCCCTACAGAAGATAAAACAGAGCAGGGCGAAAGAATAGGCGAAATAGGAAAAGAAATAGGTGTTAGCACAGGTAGAAAAAGACGCTGCGGATGGTTTGATGCAGTAGCTGTAAGATATACTGCTAGATTAAATGGGCTTAGCGAACTTGCTTTAATGAAATTAGATGTTTTAGAAAATTTTGATAGCATTAAGATTTGTAAAGCATATGAATATAAGGGCGAAATAATTGATTATGTTCCAGCTGATTTAGAAAATGTAAAACCAATTTATGAAAGTGTTGATGGCTTTGGTAAAATTTATGGAATTAGAAGATATGATGATTTACCTGTAAATGCGAAAAAATATATCTCAAAAATTGAAGAATTAGTTGGTGTAAAAATAAAAATGATTTCTACTTCTCCTGAGCGTGAAGATACAATCATTTTATGAAATTTAAACAAATATTAAGTGTAAAAAAGCAAGCTTTACAAAATGCAGAGCTTGCTTTAAATAAAGCAAAACTTAAAAAAACTGCAATTGAACAAGAATTTGAATTAGTAAAAAAAGAATTAGACACATATCCAGAACCAAAAACTATACTTGAAATAAAATTAGCAAATGAAGCGATTTTTTTTAATTTAAATAAACAAAAAGAATTACTAGAAAAAATTAGTTTATGTGAAAAAGAGATAGTGCATTTTACTCATTTGTATAAAAAAGCTTCGCTAGATTATGAGAAAATAAAATACTTACACGATGAAGAAATTAAAAAAAAGAAAAAAGAATTTGAAAAAAAACAAGCATTAGAGTTAGATGAAATTGCAACAATGAGATTTTTTGCAGCTAATCAAGATATAAATTAAGTTTAAGGTTTTTAGTAAGATATTCGATAGTTTATTAAAATAAGGCTATAAACTAAAAATAGCTTTATTTTAGATATACAACCGATATTCAAAAGAATATAATTAAAGCAATTGTTAATAATAAAGATAAATATAGTAATATTTTTTTATACGGAAGAAGAAAAAACGAAGTATTAAGTATTAAGTATTAAGTGGGAAGATATAGATTTTAAAAACGAAAGCTATATAATACGCTCCGAAAATTGTAAAATCTCTAAAACTATGGAATATTCATTAACACCACTTTTAAAAGATAGATTAAAACTACATTTTGAATGGACTTTTTTCAATTCCGAAGAAGATTTCGTTTTTACAAACCCAGATACGGCAAATAAATATATAGATTTACGCAGAGCTTGGAATAACTTTTTAAATAAAAACAATCTACCAAAAATGAGACTTCACGACATAAGGCATTTAATAGGAACTTATGCTATTAATCATTTAGGACTTAGTATGGAAAGCGTAATGCTTACCTTAGGACATTCAAACATTACAACTACACACGGCTACTTAACACGCAATAAAAACCTTTCAAAAATGGTAATTAATAGCATTTTAGAAAGTATCATTATTCCTAATAATAATGATGATTTACAGAAAGCCGAGTAAATAAAAAAACTTCAATTGGGGTTATTAGGGGTTTACCCCTAATTAACAACGAACACGCCAAAGCGTGTGAGTGGAAGCATTGAAAAACGAAGTTTTTCACACTCTACCTATTCTAACGCATAAAAACGCCCTTTATTTCAAAAATCTACTAAAAACAATGATAACTCTTTCTTATTAGCCCTTAATAACTTTAAGCTTAATTACGCTTATTTAAAAGCTATATCTTAGAGTTTATAAAATATAATGCTAAATTATGTAAAAAGAGCAATAAAGGGCGTGAGTTATGGCGGGGGGGGGGGGGGGGGCCCACCCCGGAACGAACCCCCCCCTGTCTTTTTTTTAAAAATTGCGGGGTTTTAAAAATCCCCC
>NZ_JACGAR010000013.1:0-55925 GCF_020137585.1 Campylobacter sp. RM12654 | reverse complement strand
TTAAAAACTATATGCCCGCCATCAAGCACAGGAATAGGTAAAAGGTTTAAAATTCCAAGATTAATTGATAGTAAAGCCGTGATTATTAGCAGTTTTGAAATTCCAAGTGTAGTAGCCATTGTAGTTGTGTCGGCTATGCTTATAATTCCACCTATATTTTTAGGGCTAACTTCAGCTAATATTAATTTTTTAAGACCTTCAAGGATTAAAAAAGCCCCATCTAAACTCTCTTTAAAAGCCCAAGCAAACACACTAAAATCTCTATGATATTCTATAAAAGTCTCATTTTTAGGCACAATTCCTAATAGTGGTTTTGTGATGATTTCTCCGAAAATATTTTGAGTTTTGCCTTCGTAAGTTTTAATATCAAGTTCTAAAATTTCATTATTTCTTAATACTTTTACATTAATACTACTATCATTTACGAGTGGTTTTATATCGTAAAAATTATTAATTTTAGTGCCATTGATTTTTAGTATTTTATCATTTACTTTTAGTTTTGTATCAGCATATTCGCTAAGCGCACCAATAGTCGGACTAAGCCTTTCAACCCCTACAAAACCTAAACTTATATAGATTAAAAATGCTAAAAGTAGGTTAAAAAATGGACCTGCAAAAAGAATTAAAATCTTTTTAAATGGGTGTAATACCGAATAGCTATCATAATCATAATTTTTAAGAGTAGGGTCGCTATCATCTTGACCTTTCATCTTGACATATCCACCTAAAAACACGCTTGATATTTGATAATCAGTGCCTTTATAATGCTTCACATAAATTGGCTTTCCAAACCCTATGCTAAATGTTAAAACTCTAACTTTAAAGTATTTTGCAGCTAAAAAATGCCCTAATTCATGAAAAAATATCAAAAAAGAAAGTATTAAAATAGTGCCTAAAAAACTAGCCCCATAATGCCAAAAGCAAAAAGCTAAAACAATAAAAGTGAGAATTATATTCTTCATTTTTTTGCCTTAGCGTATTCTATTACATAAATAGCCCCAGAATAAATAGTAAAGAAAAAGCATAGATAAAATAAAATATCTTTTCCCCACCAATCCATTAGTAAAAATCCAATTGCTAACATTTGAAATGTTGTTTTGATTTTACCACTCATATTTGCAGCGATTTTAAGCCCATCAGCTACTATCATAACTCTTAAGCCAGTTATAAAAAACTCACGAACTAATATAAAATAAACTAGAATTTCATTAACCCTTCCCATCATCATAAGCCCTAAAAACGCTGCTAAAGTAAGCATTTTATCAGCTAAAGGGTCTAAAATCTCTCCTAAAATTGTTTTTTGATTCCAAGACCTTGCAATATATCCATCAAAAAAATCAGTTATAGAAGCAATAGTAAAAATAAGAGCTGCTAAATAATTTATCCAAGAAATATGTATATTGTGAGTATTAACCAACACATTTGAGTGCGTTAATAATATAAATAAAATTGGTGCTAGGACTATCCTAGCACTAGCCAAAAGATTAGGTAAATTCATCACTTGAATGTTGTTCCACCATCTACAATGAATGTATGTCCTGTAACCCAACTAGCTTTATCGGTGCATAAGAATAAACAAGCACCTGCTAAATCTTCAGGTTGCCCCATACGATTTAATGGGCTTAAATTCATTGTAGCTTGTTTTACTTCTTCATAATTAGTAAATGCTTTTAGAGCATCAGTATCAATTGGACCACCACTTACAACATTTACACGGATATTTTTCTCGCCTAATTCAGTTGCTGCATATCTAGCCATTGCTTCAACAGCAGCTTTTGCTGTCCCATGACCTGCATAATTTTCAATATGAACTAAATTCCCTGTGCTAGAAATTGAAATAATACTTCCACCGCCAACTTTTTCCATTCTCTTAGCTGCTTCTTGAGCACCACAAACAAAAGCATTAACAGTAGCTGTAAAGATATTATTAATTCCACGAGGCTTAAGTTTCATAAACTTAGTATATCCACCTACAACTGCACGACCTGTAATAATTGCATTTGAGATAAAGAAATCAACCCTATCAAAATCTTCATCAATTTTTAAAAATAAATCTTTATAAGTTTCAGGCTCAAGTATATCAAATGGATAGCATTTAGCTTTAACTTTGTAAGTTTTTTCAATATCAGCAACAATTTCTTGTGCGATTTGTTCGTTTGAATTATAAGTAAATGCAACATTACAACCTGCTTTTGCAAATTCGTATACAATAGCCTTACCTATACCACGAGTTCCACCGCTTATTACTAATACTTTATCTTTAAAATTAATCTCTTGCATTAAAATCCTTTTATATCATAATTTTTCATAACTTCTTCTATTCTTTTTAGATTTTCTTTACTAGGAGCACAAAGTGGCAAACGATATTCAAGACTAGGAAGTAATCCTGCTATAAACATTGCTGCTTTTATTGGAATTGGGTTGCTCTCACAAAATAAAATCTTATTTATATTATAAAGTTTATCGTTAATAGATTTTGCATTTTTATAGTTTTCTTTTAAAGCTTCGTGAGTTAAATTAGCAATTTCATTTGGTAAAAGATTTGAAGTAACGCTAATCACACCACTACCACCATTGCTTAAAATAGGATAATTTATACTATCTTCTCCACTTACAAGTCTTAGTTTTGGCTCGTTTGCTAATAAATCTACGCACTTATCTATATTTCCACTTGCTTCTTTTACTCCGTAAATATTAGGACAATTTCTAAAAAGTTCAATTATAGTTTGACTAGCTATTTCACAACCTGTTCTTCCTGGAACATTATAAAGCATAATAGGAATATCAATTGATTTAGCAATAGCTTCATAGTGTTTATATAATCCACTTTGCATAGGTTTATTATAATATGGAGTAATGCTTAAAATCCCATCAGCTCCACACTCTTGAGCAAATTTTGCTAAAGATATTGCTTCGTGAGTTGCGTTTGAACCTGCACCTGCTAAAACCTTAGTATTTGTTCCTTTACAAACACTTACTGCGATTTCTATACATCTTTTATGCTCTTCATGAGTTAAAGTTGGGCTTTCTCCTGTGGTTCCAACAGGAACTACGGCATCAATTCCATTTGCTATTTGTCTTTTAACTAGCTTTTCATAACTAAGTTCATCAATTTTATCATTTTTAAATGGTGTTATTAAAGCTGTCATTGCACCTATTATTTCTTTTTTCATACTTTCTCCTTTAAAATTATTTGAGTTAAATTGTCATCTTTTAGATATTTTTTAAAAACTTGGTTTAAAATTTTATAATCTAATTCTTTTGAAGTTAGAGAATTTAAAAATACATTTACATCTCCAAAACATTCAAATTTACCAATTCCACTCGCTAAAGCACTTGGGTTGGATTTTACTTGATTTATGCTTAATTCTAATTGATTATAAATTGTTCTTGTATCAAATTTATTAAATTTTGTTTGATTAATTAATTTTTTTAGTTGCTTTATTGCTGATTTTGTATTTACTAAATCATTACAAACTCCAAAAATTATAAATAAATTTTCATTCTTAGAGCTTTGTGCGTAAAAGTCCAAATCAGCACATAGATTATATTCATTTATCATTTTATTTTTTATAATTGAGTTTTTATCAAGATTTAAAAATATTGAAATAGCCTTTAAATACTCAAAATCTTTGTGATTAAATGCAGGTATTTTATAAGCACAAGCAAAAATATTAGAATTTAGATTAGGAAAACTAAGTTCTATTTCTTTTAGACCTGTTCTATCTGGCTCATATACTTTATTTTGTGTGATTTTTTTTGCTGATTTTTTACTAAAAATCTCTTCGCACATACTAAAAATATCAATATTAGCTAAATCTCCGCTAATTACTATACAAGCATTATTTGGTGCATAGAATTTAGTATAAAATTCTTTTACAATTTTAGGTGTAAGATTTACTATATCATCAGCAAATCCAATCGGCGTCCAATGATAACTAGTCTTTATAAAAGCGTAATTATAAATAGCATTATATAAATACCCAAAAGCATCATTTCCTACTCTTAATCTCTCTTCTTCAAGGACTACATCTCTTTCTTTATAAAACTCATCTTTATTAAACAATAACTCACTCATCATACTAGAATATAATTCTAAAACCCTTTTAATATGAATATTTGCGATATTTACATAATATTGAGTGTAATCAAAACTAGTGCAAGCATTATTTACTCCACCTAATGCTTTTATTATCTCATCAAATTCTCCAGCCTTATGAGTTTTTGTGCTTTTAAAAGATAAGTGTTCTAGCAAATGTGCTATACCGCTTTTGCCTAATTCTTCATAACTTGAGCCTACTTTATAAAAGATATTTACACTAGCTACACCTGAATTATCATTTAGATTTATGGCATAAATTTTTAAGCCATTTTTTAATACTTTACTTTCTATATTCATTTTATCTCTTTTAACATTCTTCAAATTTTTCTTTTAATTTTTTATAAAATTCATTATTTTCTAAGCTTTTATCGTTTCCAAATCCCACCATTTTAGAATTATCTAAAATCAAAATATTATCAGCAATTGCAATAGAATTTAATCTATGTGCTATTAGAATAATTATCTTATCTTGCTTAATATTTACTAAGCTTTTTGATATTAAATTCTGACTTTCATTATCTAAAGCACTTGTTGCTTCATCAAAAATTATTATTTCAGGATTTTTATAAAACGCTCTTGCAAGTGCTAGGCGTTGTCTTTGACCGCCGCTAAAATTATTACCTTTTTCACTTAGTTTAGTATAAATTCCATCAGGCATAGCACTTATAAAATCATAAGCATTTGCAAGTTTTAAAGCATTGATTACTCTTTCTTCATCAAATTCATTTGCATAAGCAATATTATTTGCAATAGTATCGCTAAATAAATAAATATTTTGTGTAACTATTGCTATTTTTTCTCTTAAGCTATCTAGTGAATAATTTTTATAATTGTTATTATTTATTTTAATTTCTCCAGAATTTAGCTCATAAAATCTTAAAATAGTATTTACTAAAGAGCTTTTTCCACTACCACTTCTTCCTATAATTGCGGTGATTTCGCCTTTTTTAAACTCTATACTAACATTATCTAAAGCTAATTTATTATCGTATTTTAAACTAGCATTTTGTAATTTTAGGCTTTTAATTTCTTGATTTAAATTCTCATCTCCGCCTTTAATATCAGGCTCAAGGTCAAGCAAATAAAAAGTCCTTGTGCTAGCTGCTAGGTTTGTTTGAAGACTTGCATAAAGACTTGTAATTCTTTTAACAGGAGTATATATCAAAAATAAAGCCGTTAAAAATGAGAAAAAATTGCCTATTTGCATAGAGCCATTTATAACTTCCATTCCACCTATTATTATAGTTGCCGATACGCCTAAAGCACCAAAAGTTTCCATAATAGGGCTTGTAAAGGCATTTATTTTAGTTCCACGATAGATTAATTTTGCTACATTTTCATTGCTATTTTTGTATTTTTCTAGCTCTAATTTTTCAGCATTTGATGATTTAACTAGCTCAATATTGCCTAAAATCTCATTTAGTCTTGAAGTAAGCTCGGCATAATTTTGTTGTGTTGCTACTCCTATGCTTTTTAATTTTTTTATGAAATATCTAATAGGAAGCATAGCAGCAGGTAAGATAATAAATGCAAAAAAAGCTAATTTTGGGCTTTGAGAAATCACTACATAAAGTAAGCCTAAAGTTGTAATTATTTCTCTTGTAATATCAGGAATGAAATTAGTAAGCACATTTTGAAGACTTCCAATATCATTTAAAGAGCGTGATATTAGCTCTCCACTAGGGTGTTTTTGAAAGAATTTCATATCCATTACTATGATTTTTTTTAGGATTTTTTGTCTTAGTCTTTTTGTAATTTCTATACCTATAAAACCCATATTAATTGTTTGCATATAAAGACCTAAATTCTTTATAAAATATAAAGCAAACACACCTAAAGGTAAGATATATAATAATGTTACATCTTTTTCTACAAAGATTTTATTTAAAATCGGTTCAATAATCTTAGCACTACCAGCAGTTCCAGCTGAAGCTAAAATCATACCTATTATTGCTAGAAAAAATCTTATTTTATAATCTTTAAAATAGTGCTTAAACCTTTTTAATACATAAGATAATTTTAATTGGGATACATTTTGATTTTCTATTTCTTTTAAATTCATAAAATCTCCCAATCAACACCATTAGCGCTATCTTGAATGCTTACGCCTAAATTACTTAATTCATTTCTAATACTATCGGCTTTTGCGTAATCTTTATTTTTTTTAGCTTCATTTCTTTCATCAATTAATTTTAGAATTTGAATACGGAATTTCTCATCACAATTTTGTAAATATTCATTAGGATTAATCACTCCAACTCCTAATAATTCAACAATAGCTAAAAACTCATTTTTAAGCTCATCATTAGCTTTTATAGTATTTGCATAATTTACCCATTCATCTACAATTGCAAGTGCTTTTGAAGTATTTAAATCATCGCTTAAAGCTTCAACTAATTTTGCTTTTAGTTCACTATTGGGTGCTATTGTTTTTAAATCTAGTTCATTTAAATTAAGCTTTTTTTTCACTCTAAATATTTTATCAAGGCGTTTTTTAGAAGCTTTTAAATCAGTAATTGTGTAATTAAAATCTTGTCTATAATGAGTGCTTAGTAAATAAAATCTAAGTGTTTCTCCGCTAAATTCTTTTAAAGCGTCTTTTACAAAAAAGCTATTATTTAGACTTTTACTCATTTTTTCGTTATTAATATTTACAAAGCCATTATGTAGCCAAAAAGTAGCTAGTTCGTTTTTAGTTGCTAAGCGACATTGACAAGCTTCGTTTTCGTGATGTGGAAACAACAAATCAGCTCCACCACAATGAATGTGTAATTTAGGAAAAATATCTAAAATCATACAAACACATTCAGTATGCCAACCAGGACGACCTGTGCCAAAACTTGCTTTATAATAATTCTCATCAAATTTCCATAATACAAAATCACTTGCATTCTTTTTATCTACTTCATTTTCAAGTCTTGAGATAGTATCATCTTGAGGTTTGTTTGAAATACTTAAATAAAGTTTATCTAAACTTGTATTTAAATATATTCCATCATCTAATCTATAAGCATATTTTAATTCAAGCAATTTTTCAATAAAACTAATCATTTGATTAATATATTCAGTTGCTCTTGGGCTAATATCAGGCTCTAAAACATTTAAAGCTTTCATATCAGCTTCATAACTTTTAATATAAGTTTCGCTAATTTCAGTTAGACTTTTGCCACTTTCATTCATTTTTTTGATTAATTTATCATCAATATCTGTGTAGTTTTTCGCTAATTTTACTTCAAAACCATTTGCTTTAATTACTCTTTTTAATAAATCAAAACTTATGCTTGACCTTGCATGGCCTAAATGTGCGTCATCATAAACGGTTGGACCGCAAACATATATATTTATACATTCATTTTTATATGTAAATTCTTCTTTTTTTCTAGTTTGTGAGTTAAAAAATTGCATTTAAAAATCCTTTTAAATATATTAAAACATAAGCAAATATTACACTAATAAAGATAATTCCTAAGCAAACGCTAGGTCTTAAAATACTAAAAAATCTAGCATAAGAAAATACAAAAAGATAAGCAAGTAGTATAAACCAAGCAGAAATATTAGCACTTATACAAAAGGCTAAAATACCAAAATCTTTTATCAAACATAAACTTGCAATTATACTTATAAAACAAGACATTATTGAAATCTTAGCAGCAATTGAGTGTAAATAATTTGCATTTATCCAAGCTAAAAATAATTTTGAAATTCCAAGTGGAACTATACATAATATATAAAGCCTTAAGACTTTAGCACATTCAAGTGTGTTTTCATTTGTAAATGCTCCACGCTCAAATAAGAGTTTAATTATCTCTTCGCTTAAAATATAGCCTGTTAATGCAGCAAGTATTAATAAAAGTAGCATTAATTCAAATATTTTTTGAATACTTAAAATAGCATTTTGAATTTTTCCTTGTTTAATATAAGTAATTAAGCTTGGGAAAAATACTTGAGTAAAAGCTATAGCAATTAAGGCTAATGGGAGTTGATAAAGTCTAGTTGAATAATTAAGATATGAAATACTTGCGTGAGCTAATGAACTAGCTAGAGCAATTTCAACCAATGAGTTTAATTGTGAACTTGATGAGCCAATTAAAGATGAGCTAAAATTTTTAAAAAAGCCTTTAAGAGAAGTTTTTTTATTTTTATGATTTAAATTCTTTACATAAATTATCATAGAATGAAAGATTTTATTATCCTTTAAAGCAATCATTAAAATAATTACTTGAATAAAAGCACTTATTAAAATAAAATAAGTAATCATTTTAAGCAATTGTAATTTTTCTAAATCTTTAAATATTAAAAGAGCTGCTACACAGGCAAAATTAAAAATAGAAGCGCTTATGCTAGTTATAAAAAATCTACCTTTATAATTAAGTAAAGACGCAAAAAACGAAGCACAAAAAATAATCACTAAATACCAAATATTAAGCCCGATTAAAGGTGCTGATATTTTTTTAATCTCATCATTAAAACCATAGGCTATTAGATTAGTAAAGATATTAGAAAACATAAAAACAATTAAGGCTATTAAACTAAGTATAGCTATAAAAATTATAAGTATCTTTACACAAAATTCGCCTTTACGATTAGTTTTGGCTAGATTTGGTAAAAAGCTTTGATTAAATGTGCCTTCGGTAAATAAGGTTCTAAAAACACTCGGAAGCTTTATCATTATAAAAAATATATCAGAATAAATACTAGCCCCTAAAAATCTAGCTAGTAAAAAATCTCTACAAAAGCCACTTATTCTTGATATTAAAATACCAAAAATATTGAAAAAATATTTTTTTATTAGTTCTTGTTTCATTCATTTTACTTTTTTAATTTATTTTTAGGTATATTAACGAAAAAAAATAAAGGCTTTACAATTTGGAAAAATACATAATCAAAACAGATAAACCTTATGATGAATTAACAAATTATGCAAATAGATATAGAAAAGATATAAATAATTTAGATTTTAAGGTTCTTCATTATGAGACAATAATTACTAAAGATGGAATGTCTCAAACCCTTTTAGAACACGAATTAGAAGTATTTAACGATGATAAATTCTTTAATGACGATATGGAAATTAAACAAATATACGAAATAGAAATAATAGACAATATTGTTCCATTAATTGATTTTAAGATAGGAACAAATAAAAATCTTACTAAGGTAGTAGCAAATTTTAGTGCTATAAATTATGATGATAAAATAGAATTTGCTGAATATATAGAAAATATTAGAGATTTAATTAATAAAAAATTTATAAAAGCAGGTTTATTACTAGGCATTAGAGAATTTACTTTTCAAGAGCAGCTTGTAAAAATGCTAAAGGCATTTGAAAGTAAGCAAATTATGGAAGCTAGTATAGTTTTAGCTAATGGGATTGAGCCAATTAATGCTATTAATTCAGAAACCAAGCTTTATTATAAAGATAAAAAAGTAGATGAAAATGCTAAAATTGATTATTCTCAGCGTGGTTTTATAAATGCTATTAGTAAAGATGAATTAATAATTGAATTTATTAAACCAATAAAGGCTGTTAATGGTAAGGATTTAAAAGGAAATATCATTAACGCTACTAATTCTAATATTATAAGTGAGCCTGATTTTAAGGTTAGTGAAAATATTAGAATGCTTGAAGATGATTTGAGTATAAAGTATTATGCAAATATAAATGGCTATGTAACTTTTGTTTATAGAGATAAATTGTATGATATAAAAGATAGTGTTAGCGTTCAAGCTGTGGAATTTAAAACAACAGGCTCAATTGATGCAGGTATTAATAAAGATATTACTTTAAATGTTGATGAACAAGATTATTTAAAAGACGCAGTAGGGGCAAATCTTAGTATAGAAGTAAGCACACTTAATGTAAAAGGAAATATCGCTCAAAATTCAGTAGTAAAAGCAAAGATTGCAAATATAGGCGGACAAACTCATTCAAAAAGTAAGATTTATGCGAAAAAAATCAATATAGAAGTGCATAGGGGTTATTGCGAAGGCGAAGATATAGAAGTAAATAGGCTTGAAAATGGCGTTATTATAGGAAAAAATGTAAGAGTAAAACACGCATTAGGCGGTAAAATCATAGCAAATAAAGTAATGATAGATACGCTCACAACTAATACAACTATAGAAGTTAGTGATATTGCAGTTGTTAAAGAGTGTTTAGGAGAAAATAACAAATTCTTAGTAAGTGCTAGTAAATCTCCAATAATTGTTAAAAGTCTTGAAAAAACTTTAGGTCAATTAGCCGAAGTAAATAAAAATCTATTATCTTTACCAAAAATTATAGATAGTAAAAAATCAATCATAGACGCTAATAAAGATAGTATTATGCAAATTAAACAAAGATTAGCAGAGATGAAACAAAGTAATATTATTCCACCTACTGCATTTTTGCAAAAAATTAGAGATTATCAAAATGTTGTGCTTGAATATAATGATTTAATTACTAAATTAAAAGATTTTAAAGATAAGCATAAAGATTTAGAAGATGATTTAAAAAGATTGCAAAATAAAGTCTATGAAGCAAAGGTTATAAATACTAAAAGATGGGCGAATTTAAATGAAATTAAATTCAAATTACTTTATCCTGATATTGAACTAACTTATAATACTAAAGAATATGAAGATTTATATTGTTTAAAATTAGAAAGAGTTATGATAGGTGATGAAGAAAGTGCAAAAATAGTAAAGCTAAAAAGAACAGAAGTTAAAAATTACGAAGATGAATTTATGGAAGAAAAGGAAGATTATTGATAGTTTATTTAGAAGGTGAAGTTATTAAAAAAACTCCTGCGTTTATAATTTTAAAAACTTATGGAGTAGGGTATGGAATAAATCTTAGCTTATTAAGTGCTGCTAGGATTAATAAAGGAGATAAAGTAGCTTTATTAATTACTCAAATTATTAAAGAAGATTCAAATAAATTATATGGCTTTTTAGATGAAAGTGAGCAAATATTATTTGAAGCCTTAATAAAAGTAAATGGCATAGGTGCTACAAGTGCTATGGCACTTTTATCATCAATGGATGTAGCGAGTTTGCAAAGTGCTATTATTAACGAAAACGCAAAAGCTTTATGTAAAGCTCCAGGAATTGGTGCTAAGAGTGCAAGTAGATTAATATTAGAATTAAAAGATAAAATAATCAAATTAGGAATAAGTGCGGAGAATAATTATTATTACGAAGCTAGTGAAGCTTTACTTGCTTTAGGTTTTAAACAAGAAGCTGTGATTAAAGCTTTAAAAGATATAAATGCAAATAGTGTTAGCGAAGTAATAAAACTAGCTCTTAAAAAATTAAGTTAAGGAAAATAAATGAAATACGCAATGGTTTTTGGTGGGAATTCTTACGAGCATGAAATAAGCATAGTAAGTGCTGTAACTGTGGCAAAATTATTAGATGATGTAATTTTTATTTATGTTAGTTTTGATAATGAGTTTTATTTAATAGATAAAAACAATATGAATGCAAATTATTTTGCAAAAGGTGGTTTTAAAAATCTTAAGCCTTTAGTATTAAAACAAGGTGGCTTTTATCTTAAAAAGCTTTTAGGCGAAGAAAAAGTAGAATTTGATATAGCTATTAATATAGTTCATGGAAAAGATGGCGAAGATGGGAAATTAGCCTCTATGTTTGATTTTTATAATATAAAATACATAGGCCCTAGAACTGCTGCTTGTGTGCTTAGTTTTGATAAACATTTAACTAAACTTTATGCAAATGAAGTAGGGGTTAAAACAATTGCTTATAAATTATTAGAAAGCAAAAATGATGAGGTTGAATTACCTGTTATTTTAAAACCAGCTAGGCTTGGAAGTAGTATAGGTATAAATATAGTAAAAAATAAAGAAGATTTTGCTTATGCGTATGATAGCTCGTATGAATTTGATGACAAGATTTTAGCAGAGCCTTTTATTGAAAATATTCAAGAAGTAAATCTAGCAGGATTTTTTGATGGCGAAAAAATTGTATTTTCAAAGATTGAAGAGCCTAAGAAAAATGGTCATTTAGATTTTGACCAAAAATATCTAAGCTTTAAACAAGAAAAAATAGAAGAAGTAAAACTTAATGATGAGTTAGTAAATAAATTAAAAGACGCTTTTACTAGACTTTATTTGCCGTTGTTTAAAGGTGCTTTAATTAGATGTGATTTTTTTATTAAAGATAATGAGATTTATCTAAATGAGATTAATCCAAATCCAGGTTCTTATGCTAATTATTTATTTGATGATTTTAAATCTTCTTTAGAAAAATTAGCAAAATCTATTGAAAGTGATTTTAAAATTAAAGAAAATTTCACATTTTTAAATAAAATTGTAAGAGCTAAATAATGAGATTTGTTTTGATATTCTTGCTAAGTATTAATCTATTTGCAGGAGAGTATTTTGTATCAAAAGTAATGGACGGAGATACTATTCAAGTAAGAAAAGGCAAGAAAAAAACAAAAGTTAGATTATATGGTATTGACGCACCTGAAACAAGTCAGAATTTTGGTGCATATTGTACTAGGGTTTTGTCATCTAAAATAATTGGCAAAAAGGTTGATTTGAAAATCAAAGGCAAAGATAAATATAAAAGAACCATAGCAATTGTATATTTAGATGAGGTAGATATAAATCGCTATGTAGTTCAGCAAGGTTGTGCTTGGGCGTATTCTTATTATACAAATATGTATAAAAGCGATGAGTTAAAAGCAAGACAAGAATTAAAAGGCTTATGGATAGATAAAAACGCTCAAAATCCTTATGAATGGAGAAAAAAGCATAAAAATAGAAGAAGTGAAAGTGAAGAGCTTAAAAAATTATTTCAATGGTTGATAGCATGAAAAAATTGATTATTTTAATAGCTATTATTTTTAGCTCGTGTGCTAGTAAAGATGGAATTAGACTTCATTATTATGAAGATTGTAATGAATATTATGACGCAGCTGGGGTTTATCATAAAGAATGTCCAAACAATATTATAGATTTTTAATACTGATTTTTTTTAGTATTAATTTATTTGCGGGTGTGCCTAATTTTGCTTATGAAAAAGAATATATTTTAAAAAAAGATGAATTAGAATGGTTTTTCATAAGTCCTAAGGGTGAAGAAAAATGGCAAAAATATGCCTTTAGATGGACGCATTTTGATAATACGAATTTGATTTTGCTAACTAATTTTAAAGATTATAAAAATTATAGAAAACAATATGTATTATCTCTTAGAAGGGGGCTTGATTTTGTTAAAGAACAAATTTTGCCTAATTACAAAAATCCTAGCATTGATAAAGTTACACTTTTTTTAGAATTTAAGGATTTTAAAGATAATAAAGCTAAAATAAGGGTTTTAGTTATTGATAACGATGGAAGAGTAGATATTGAGTTTAATAAGAATTTAAAAGGGAAGTAGTATGGAAAAGATAGATTTTTATATAAATGAATTTATAAAAGAGTTAAAGCATCCTAGTATTTATGAGTATTTAGCCAAGGTAAATCACGGCAAAAGATTACGCTCAAAACTGATTTTAAAAATAGCTGGAGTTAGTGATGAAGCTTATAAATTATGTGCAGTAATTGAGTGTATTCATCTAGCATCACTTATGCACGATGATGTAATAGATGAAGCACTAACTAGAAGAAATGCTCCAAGTATTAATGCAATTTATGGTGATAAAACTGCTATTATGCTAGGCGATATTTTATATTCAATTGCGTTTTATAATTTATGCTCTTTTAAAAGTGAAATAGCAGCCTGTGTTGGTCGTGCAGTTGCCTTACTTAGTAGTGGCGAATTGCTTGATGTAGAGCTTGGAGAAAGCTTTAATGAAGATGAGAGCAAATATTATGAAATGATTTATAAAAAAACTGCTTCATTAATAGAAGCGAGTGCATATGCAGCAGCACTTTTAGCTAATTATCCTAACGCTAATGATTATAAAGAATTTGGTAAAAATCTAGGAATTGCCTTTCAAATAGTTGATGATATTTTAGATATTACTCAAGATGAAGCTACTTTAGGAAAGCCAAATCTAAATGATTATAAAGAAGGCAAAGTTACTCTTCCATACATTATGCTAGATAAAAAATTGCAAGGCGATGATAAAGCAAGGCTAAGGTCTTATTTTTGTAAGACTTTAAGCAAAGATGAATTATCGTGGATAAAAGAGCAATTTTTAAAATACGATTTAATAAATGCAAGTATAAATGAAGCTAAAAATTACGGAGAACTTGCATTAAAATACGCAAGTAGCGATGAATTAAAAGAAATCGTTAAAAAAATGATTTTTAGGGAGTTTTGATGCATTATTTTAGCGTTAGTTTTACTCATAAAAATACAAGTATTGAAGTAAGAGAAAGACTAGCTTTAAGTGATGAATTTAAGAAAAAAGAAATTTATAAATTAATCTTAGCTAATGATTACATAGAAGAATGCGTGATTTTAAGCACCTGTAATAGAATAGAAATAATGTGTTATATTGAAAACCAAGTGGGTGTTTATGAATACATAATAAAGTGCTTATGTTTAATTTGTAAGATTGATGAGCAACTTATCAAAAATTCTCCTGATATTTACGAAGGCAGTGGGTTTATTCATCATCTTTTTAGTGTTTCAAGTTCACTTGATAGCCTTGTAATAGGGGAGACTCAAATCACAGGTCAATTAAAACAAGCCTTGCAAAGTGCTAATTATTCTCCTAATTTAGAAGTAGCGATTAATTATTCTTTTAAATGTGCTGCAATGGTTAGAAATAAAACTGCTATTTCAAAAAACTCTGTATCAGTAAGTTCTGTTGCAGTAGCAAAAGCAAGAGAGATTTGTGATATTAAAACTAAAAAAATCCTTTTAATAGGAAGTGGTTTGATGATAGAATTAGCTGCAAAACACTTGCTAAATCATACAAAAGGAAATATTGCGATAATTTCAAGAACCAAAGAAAATGCTTTAAAACTAGCAAATGAACTAGATTTAATATGTTTAGATTATGAAGATTTAATCTCTATTTTAAATTCTTATGAGCTTATATTTTGTGCTACTAGTTCAAATGAGCCTATAATTACTAAAGATATTATAAGTCCGGTTGAATTTAAAAGGTATTTTTTTGATATTGCTGTGCCAAGAGATATTGAGCTTGAAAATAGCGAATTGATAGAAGTTTTTAGCGTTGATAGTCTAAATGAAATAGTTAAGAAAAATATGCAATTTAAAGATGAAGAAGCAAAAATTGCTTTTAGTGTAGTTGCAAAAATGGTTAATGAGTTTTATAAGGATTTAAATGTAATTCAAGTAACTCCTATAATAAAAGCTATGAGAATTAGAGCAGATGAAATCATAAATCAAGAATTAGAAATAGCAATTAAGAAAGGTTATTTAAAAAATAGTGATAATGAAGAAGCATTGAAATTCGCAAAACAAGTTATGAAGTCTTATTTGCACGAACCTACAATAAGACTTAAAAATATTGATGATGAAGGTTTAGAAACGCAAAGTTTAAATTATTTATTTAATGTGAAGGAAAACGAATGAGATTTTCAAAATTATACGCACCAACGACAAAAGAAGCACCAAGAGATGCTATCTTAAAAAGTCATATTTTACTTAGTAGAGCAGCTTATATAGAGCAACTTGGCTCAGGACTTTATAGTTATTTACCATT
Organism: Campylobacter sp. RM12654; assembly: GCF_020137585.1. NCBI lineage: Bacteria > Pseudomonadati > Campylobacterota > Epsilonproteobacteria > Campylobacterales > Campylobacteraceae > Campylobacter > Campylobacter sp. RM12654. The sequence goes on along the minus strand of NZ_JACGAR010000013.1, from coordinate 40,192 downwards.
AGGGCTTGAAGTATTAGAAAATATTAAAAATATTGTAATTAAGCATATGAAAAATGCAGGAGCAAACTATTTAAATCTTAGTTTTGTATGCCCGTTAAATTATTGGGATGAGAGTGGAAGAAGTGCTAAATTTGGTAAAGAATTGCTAAGGTTTAAGGATAGAAAAGAAAATGATTTTATCCTAAGTCCGACAGCAGAAGAAGCAATAGTTGCGCTTGTGCGTGGAAAAATTACAAGCTATAAACAATTGCCTATTAATTTATTTCAAATTCAAACTAAATTCCGTGATGAAGCAAGACCTAGATTTGGACTTTTTAGGGCTCGTGAGTTTATTATGAAAGACGCTTATAGTTTTCATGATTCGCTTGAGTCTTTAGAAGCTGAGTTTTTAAATATGCAAGAAGCGTATTGTAAAATTTTTGATGAATTAGGGTTAAATTATGCGATTGTAGAAGCAGATAGCGGAGCAATTGGTGGAAGTGGTTCAAGAGAATTTATGGTGATTAGTCCTAGTGGAGAAGATGATTTGGCTATTTGTGAATGTGGATATTGTGCTAATATAGAAACAGCAAAAAGAGCTAAAAGAAAATTTATTAAAGAAATAGAAGCTGATTTTGCAAAATTTCACACTCCAAATGTAAAAACCATAGAAGATTTAGCTAAATTCTTTAAATGCAAAGAGCATAATTTCATAAAAGCAGTAGCAAAAAAAGCAATATATGTAGATAAAGAAGAAATCATAGTATATTTTATAAGAGGTTGCGATGAGCTAAATGAAACTAAGGCTTTAAATGCAGCTAATGCACTTGATTTAGTAGATGCAAGTGAAGAAGAATTAATAAAAGCTAATTTAGTTCCAGGATTTATTGGGCTTAAGGATTGTCCTGTTAGATTTTTCATAGATAGTGAGTTAGAAAATGAAAGCGATTTAATTTGTGGAGCAAACGAAAAAGACTATCATTATGTAGGATTTAAGGTAACTAGCTTTTTACAAGAGCGTTTTTATGATTTAAGCTTGGTTAAAGAAAATGATGAATGCCATAAGTGTAATAAAGCTTTAAAAATTACAAAAGGCATTGAAGTAGGGCATATATTTAAATTAGGCGATAAGTATTCAAGTGCTATGAATGCAACTTATCTTGATAATAATGGCAAGGCAAAACCTTTTATAATGGGTTGTTATGGTATAGGAATTAGTAGGCTTTTAGCAGTAATTGCTGAATGTAATAATGATGATTATGGGCTTATTTTTGATAAAAATATTTCAGCATTTACATTACAAATCATAATATCAGATATTAAAAATGAAGAGCAAATTAAGTTTGCAAATGATATATATGAGTATTGTTTGGCTAATGGCATTAAGGTTTTATTAGATGATAGAAATGAGCGTTTTGGTGTAAAAATGAGTGATTATGAGTTAATAGGCACACCTTATGCTGTTGTAGTGGGTAAAAAACTTGATGATAATTTGGTAGAATTTAGAGCTCGTAAAACACTTGAAAAACTAGAATTAAACTCAAACGAAGTTAAAGATAAATTATCAAATCTTTTAAAATAATTTTATTCATTTAAAACTATAAATAATATTTATAAATTATTTATAGTTTTTATAATCTAAATCTACCTTTAGAACTTATTGCTTTATATATATTTTCAATATAACCACAACTATCTATGAAAAACTCTTTACTAACTTCTTTAAAATCATTATTTTCATCAAAGTAATAATACTTCACAAACAATCTTTCAGATTCAAAAACAAATGAAGCTTCATCATAAAAATATTTATCATTTTTTATTACTAGCTCATTATTAAATTTATTTATTTTTGAAGTTTTTAATAATTCTTTGCTAAATTCTTTTATTTCTTTTATTTCATCTATATTTTTATAATTTTGAACTTTTTCTAATTTTTCTACATTTGCATGTCGATTAAAATAATCTTTTATAGCGAGTTTTTGTCGTTCTAGGTATTCAATTCTACACTTATAGCCGAATTTATTATAATCTATTTTATAAGTTTTATCAGTATTAAAATCATAATAGCTCAAATTATTCTCACTTAGGTCTGCTTCAATTCTATATAATTTTGATTTAAGTTCATTAAATTCTTTTAATGGGTCGGTGTTATTACTTATAAAATAAGTTAATGCGAAATAACACAAAGCAAGTATTAAACATAATAAACCTATAACAAATATCAGTATTTTTATTAATTTAACTATTCTAAAAAACATTTAAAATCCTAACAATTATTAATTACTTTCATACTAACTCTTTTACTACATACGCTCAATATAACCACAATCATCTATTAAAAACTCATAATTTTCTTCAAGCAAATTATTATTAAAATTAAAGTAATAATATTTTACAAATAATTTTCCATCTTTAAAAATAAAAGAATTTTTATCATAAAAATGCTCAAAACCATCAATTGTTAGCTCGTAATTAAATTCATAGATTTGTGAAGTTTTTAATAAATCTTTGCTAAATTTTTTTATTTCTTTTATTTTATCTATACTTTTATAATTATTGATTTTTTCTAAATGCGTTTGTAGGTATCTCACAAAAAAATTTTGAATAGCGTATTTTTGTTTTTGTAACTCATCAATAATGCAACCATATCCAAGTTCATTGTAATTTACCTTATATGTTCTTTTATCACCAAAATCATAATATGGTTTATATCCTTGCTTTAATAAAATTTCTTCAACTTTTTTTAATTCCTTTGTTACCTTAACAAAATCACTATAATCGTAAGGTTGAAAAAAATTATATATCGCCATAGAAACAATACCAATCATTAAAATTATTAATGCAAAAAGAAGTACAAACAAATAATATAATGATTTTTTTATAAACTCTATCAGCTTAGAATACATTTATCGCTCCAAATATAAAACAACTTTTATGGTTTAGTATAGCAAATAAACAATAAAAATTCATAAAATTTAAAAATATTTATTAAAATTATGTTACTTTTCGTAATAAATAATATTAAAAAATATTTTTTGATTTAATTTCAAATTCATAATTCAAATTCTTTTAAAACTATAAATAATATTTATTAAATTATTTATAGTTTTAGGTTTATAGATTTTGTTGTTTGTATAAATGTGCGTAGTATCCATTAAGTTCCATTAGTTTTGTATGATTTCCACACTCAACCAAATTACCCTTATCAAGGACTAATATCTCATCACAATCTTTAACCGTGCTTAATCTATGTGCTATTATTATAAAGGTTTTGTTTTGTTTGATTAGTGATAGATTTGATGTGATGATTTTCTCGCTTTCATAATCAAGTGCAGAAGTAGCCTCATCAAATATCAAAACCCTTGGATTATGTAGCAAGGCTCTTGCTATTGCTATTCTTTGTCTTTGACCGCCGCTTAATGCAGAGCCTCTTTCTCCTACTAAAGTATCATAACCTGCACTAAGTTCGCTTATGAAATCGTGTGCTCCTGCTATTTTGCATACATTTATTATTTCTTGCATTGATGCACTTGGCTTTGATAGGCTTATGTTTTCTTTGATACTACCGCTAAATAAATAATTTTCTTGTAAAACTACGCCTAAATTACTCCTTAAAACATAAGGATTTAAATGTCTTAAATCTATTCCATCTATATAAATAGAGCCTTCGTTTGGGATATAAAGTCTTTCTATGAGTTTTGTTATGGTGCTTTTACCACTGCCACTGCGTCCTACTATTCCTATGCTTTTATTTGCTTGTAGGTTAAAGCTTAGATTGTTTAAGACATAGTTAGAATTTGGGCTATATTTAAAGCTTACATTATCAAATTTTATATTACCTGATACTTGATTTAGCGATATAGGTTTATTTGTAGTTTGCTCTTGCGGTGTATTTAAAATATCTCCTAATCTATCTACGCTTAAAATAGCTTGTTGTAATTCATTCCACAAGCTTACAAGTCGCATAATAGGGGCGCTAAATTGATTAGCAAACATCTGAAAGGCTATTAATTGTCCTACGCTTAAACTCCCATCAATTACTAATCCTACTCCAAAATACAAAATCGCTAATGTCATAAGCTTTTGTAAAGAATTAGCAAAAGTACTTGCGATATTGCTTAGATTACTTAAATTAAAAGATGATTTTAAATATTTTGCTAAATAATCTTCCCAGTATTTTTTCATACTACCTTCAATGGCTAGGGATTTTATGGTTTGCATTCCTGTTATGCTTTCTACTAGATATGAATTAGATGCTGCTCCCATTTGGAATTTATCTTCAAGCCTTGCTCTTAAAATAGGCGTTATAAAAAAATAAATCAAAGCAATACAAATCACAAAAGCTAATGAAACAAATGTTAGTTTCACGCTATATAAAAGCATCATCAAAATAAAAACTATACTAAATAACAAATCTAAAATCACGCTTACTGATTTGTTGGCTATAAAATCTCTTATATTATCAAGCTCTCTTATTCTAGCTGCTATGTTGCCTACTTTTCTATTCTCAAAATACACCATAGGTAACAATAATAAATGTGTAAATAACTCACTGCCTAATTTTGCGTCAATTTTTGTAGTAGTATGAGTAAAGATATAATTTCTACTAAGGCTTAATAAACTTTCAAAAACAATAACGCTAAAAAATGCAAAAGCAATTACATTAAGTGTGCTTATACTATGGTGCAACAAGACTTTATCAAGGACTACTTGGGTAAATAAAGGTGTAACTAAGCCAAATAATTGCATAACAAAACTTGCTAATAAAATTTGTAATACAATACCCTTATAACTTAGCATTCTTTTATAAAACCAAGAGAAGCCAAACTTTACACTATCGTTTAATAATTTGTGTGCTAGGATTAAGATTTTATCACTTGATAAATTATGTAATTCTTCATAGCTAATTTGCCTTGCTTCTTTTCCACCATCAAAAATAAGAGCTTGTTGATTATTAAAATCAAGTTTTAAAACTACAAAATATGTTAAATCTTTTTTCAAAAATATAAAAGGTGCTTTATATAAATGAAGGTTTTTTAAATTAAGCTTTTTGATTTTTACCTTAAAATCATTATCTTTAGCGATTTTTGCTAGTTCGTAAATACTTGGCTCGCTATCTTTTAAAGCGTATTTGTTACAAATCGCATTAATATCTATTGATATATTTGCAAATTGTGCACAAAGTGATAAGCAACCTAAGGCTGTATGCATATTAATATCCTTTTTTACAATTATTAAATTGATTATTTATTAAATTAATTTTAATAGCGTTTGCATTTGCATTTATTATATATTCATTTAAATCTTGGAGTTTTTTATAATTTTCTATACTTGCATTTATGACTTCAAATTTTGATTTTTCACCAGTTTTGTGTAGTTTTTGTATATAAAGCTCATTTGTATTTGCTTCTTTGCTTATTATCTTTAAGGTTTTTATTATTTCATCTTTGTTTTGTATAAAAAATATAAGCTCGTTTATTTGTTTTTCATATTCTAGCTTTGCTTGTATTAGCTCTTGATTTAATTTGTTTATTTCTAATTGTTTTAACTCTTTAGATGAACTTGTTTTAAATCCATCAAATATAATATAGTTAATCCCAATTCCTACTAAGTACCCGTGTTTTTTAGAACTATCGGCAAGGTCTTGATAATTATTTTTGGTTTTATCATAAAAATCATATCTTGAATAAAGGCTTATTGTAGGGCGTTGATTTAGGGATTTTAGTTCATACATTGAGCTTTTTATTTTAGAATTTAATTCTAAAAATTTATTTGTTTTTTCAAATTCTAAAAAGTCTAAAGCAATTTCATCAATTTTACTAAAATCATCTATTTTATCAATATTAAGATTTGATAAATACGATATATATGATAAATAATTTCTTAATTCAAATTCTAGTTTTAAAATCTGCGTTTTTGCATCACTAAAGTCCAAAAAATAAGAATTTACATTGATTAAATCTAATTCTCCAACTTTATTTAATCTCTTTGATAATTTATATAAACTTTCATAAGCAAGGCTTAAATTTTTATATGTTTTTAATTTATTTTCACTTAATAGTGCGAGTTTGTAGTATTCTAATAAATCTAGTGATAATTGCAATTCCTTATAACACTTATTGTAATTACTTGTAGCGATATTTTCTTTGGCTGATTTGATTTTATAATAATCATTTCCAAATTTGAATAAATCATATTTTAATATAAGTGATATTGTGCTTTGATGATTGTTATAATCGCTAAAAAGCTCTCTTTTATAATCATTACTTTTTGTATTTGAATACTTAAAATCTGCATTAAATGATAATTCTGGATACAAATATGATTTATAAAAATCATAATTATAATTAGCACTTTTAATATCTATTTTTGCTATATTTATGATAGGAGAATTTTTAAGTGCATAGTCTAGTATGGTGTAAAAATCTTTAGCTATTGATGTGCTAAGCATTATAAGAAAAACAAAAATAATTCTCATCTAATACTAAGCCCTTCATCAAGATATCTAATAATAGGATATATGAAAAACTCTATTACTCTTCTTTTGCCAACCTTTACTTCAGCTATTACTTGCATTCCTGGTTCTATTTCTTTTACTTCCCCATCTACTATCAAATGATTTTTTAAAGGTTTTACCTTAATTTCAAAAATATCTCCTAATTTTTCATCTTTTATAGCATCGTTTCCAATATGTTCTAAAATTCCATCTAGTTTGCCGTATTTTTGAAAATTAAATGTGGTTATTTTGATAGCTACATTTTGCCCTTTTTTAAGATATCCTATATCTTGATTTAATACATTTGCCTTTATTATAAGTGGCTTATCAATTGGGATTATTGATATTAATTGCTCATTGCTTGATACAGAACTTCCTTCAGTATTTACAAATAATTTTCCTACATATCCATCAACTGGTGATGAAATAACTTGCCTTAGGCTTTGAAATTCTATCGCGTTTATATCTGCCTTTAATAATGCTATTTCATTTTTAGTTTTTAAGAGTTCATCATAATTTTTAGCAATAAAATTTGCTTTAAAACTCTCAAGTTCTTTTGTGAGTTCGTTTAATTTATTTTCTAATTCTAAAGATTTGTTTTTATTTACAAGTATTTGTAATTGTAAATCTTGCTTTGTTTTTAATAAATTTTCATAATCTTTATAAGCGATTATATCTTTTACCTTGCTAAGTCTATTTAATTTTGAGCTTGTGTATTTATGCTCTATTTCTAATCTTTTTAATTCTTCTTTATTGGCTTGTAATGAATTAATAGTTTGTTTGATTTTAAATTCATAAGTGTTTATGCTATTTTTAAAGCTATTTAATTGGTTTTGATATAGGCTTAATTCTGCATTACTAACATCTTTTAATTCGCTCTCGTTACTTAGTGCATTTAATCTTTTTAAACTATCTTCTAAAGCTTTTAAATTCTCTTTTTTACTTTCTAAATTGACTTTAGATACACTTGGGTCAACTAGTATTAAAGGCTCATTTGCTTTTATTTTATCACCTTCTTTTACAAGAATTTTGTAAATTACTCCGTTTTCTAAAGGTTTGATTATTTTAATTTCTCCATCAGGCACTACTTTACCACTAGCACTTACCACTATATCAACCTTAGCTAGTATTAGCCAAGCAATACTAAAAACTATTACAAATAAAACTATATATAAAATACTTTTACCTAATGGATTTTGCGGTCTATCTTCTAACTCTACTAAAAGTGGTTTAAATTCGTGTGTATCATCATCAAATTTTTTAAAAATTTTAAACATATTTTACCTAATTAATATATTTTTTAAATACTTAAATAATAATTACCCTAAATTAATTTAGGGTAATTTGCTTAATTCCAAGCACTCATATAGATTTGATTTAATCTATCATCGTTTATATGATTAATATTATGAATATCTATGCCGTTATTTTTAGCAAATGCACTAGTTTGCTCTATTAGTTTATCTATTGTTTTTGTATTGATGAATTTATTATCATCAAGTTCTATTGTGTTTATTTGATTGTGATAGCCAAATTTCCAAGCAAAGTGATGTGCTACTCTTATGCTATTTGTATCATCATCTTTAAACTTTATTAGCAGGTCTTTACCATCTTTTATCAAAAATATTTCATCAGCTTTTAAATTTTGTAATTTTAAAGCATCTTGCCCACCATCGTCATAGATTAAATCATTTCCATCACCTTTTCTATAAACATATATATCATTACCAAATCCACCATATAACTTATCATCTCCTTTACCACCGATTAAAGTATCATTGCCTAATTTGGTTGATATAATATCGTTTTTATTACTACCTATTATTACATCATCTTTATAAGATGTGCTTATATTACTTGCATTATCTTGATAGGCTACTGCAAATGTTGATGTAGCAAAATTAGAAAAGCTAAAATCTTTTTCTTTTAAGAATATTATTGCTTCTTTGTTTGCTTGCATACTTACGCTTCTTTTGATAGCTAGTTCATCTAATGTAACATCACTAAAGCTTATGCTACTAATTTTACTTTCATTATTGGTATTATAAAAATCTTTTATTGTTACGCTATTATCTTTATTAAGTGTAATTTTTAAATCATTTAAATCTTTTTTAAATCTTACATCTTTATAGCTTACATCTTTAAAAATAATTGTATTTTTATCAATATTATTTAAATTACTTTCTATTATGGTATCGTTACCAAAATTAAGCCCAGTAAATGTATAAGTATCGCTTCCAGCCTTACCTACTAGCGTATCATCTCCACCAAATCCATTAAGGCTATTATCCTTATCATTGCCTTCTATTGTATCATTGCTTGAGGTTCCTATATTGCTTAATTCAAATAAAGCATCGCTAAGCTCTTCACTTGAATTTGAATTAAAATACATTCCATTAGTATTTTTAGCTAAATCTTTAAAATGCTCAAACTCATCACGAATAGCTATAAAATTAATTTTTACTGAAGTATCTTCGTATTTATTGGTATTATTTGAATTTCTTAGACCTGCTACATAAAAAATTTTAGCTCTACCTTCTACTTCATCTCTTCTATGATTATCATCTCCAGGCTCATCTGTCATTACATACACTTCTTTACTCAGGTGATTATTTGGTGTAAAACGACTCATTCCTTCTAAGATAGCTGCCATAGTGTATTCTGTGCCACCATATTGCAAATTAACACTATTTATTCCACCTAAAAAACCTTGATAATCAGTGTAAGTTCCAATTGTTTTTATATCATTATCATTATAAGTAACTATTGATATTTTAGAATAAAAATTTTCTTTAAAGATATTACTAGCTATAATCTTTGCATTTGCTTTGCAAGTTGCTATATCATCTCCCATAGAACCTGTTGTATCTATTACTATAGCTACTTCTTTGCCTGGATTATCCTTTAAATTAATATTTAAAAATCCATCTTCGCTTTTTTTGAAATTGCGTATGGTTATACTACTATCGCCTTTAGTTACTATTAAATCATTATTGTCTTTAAGCTCATATGTAATACTTGTATCTTTAGCATCTATATATACTTTCCTATCTTCATCATAAGAGCCACCTTCTAATGTAGAGCCATTAAATACTACTTGACCTTTTCCATCCTTATCGTCTATTGTAACCTTACCATTACGAACATAATAAATATCATTACCGCTTATATCGCTAATCTTATGCTCTCCACCATCAATGATAATCAAATCATTTTTATTTAAATTTGTATTTTCACCTAATTTATTATGGGTATTATCAAGCAATACAATATCCCCACTAATTTGATTTTCATTAGTAAAATGTTTAAGGGTTGTAGAGATTTGGCTTTTAAAACTATTTGTACCTTGATAAGCTTCTCCTATTTTCTTACCATCATTTTCACTAGGTTCTTCTATGCTGGTTTCTTCTCCGATTATTTTATCTTTATAGTCAGCATACATTCTAACTACTTTCATATGATATTCTTCATCTACATTGCCATCAGGATAAAGCCCAAAAAAATCTGAAGTTCTTATTCTTCTTTGTGCAATTCCATAACCACTAGTTTTTCGTGATTTCCCGCCATTAGAATTATATCTTATCTCAAACCAAGCTCTAGCTCTATCACCTTCTTCAATAGCTTTAGATAAACCAGGTCCTATTAATTTTTTACCCCCATTGTACGCTAAATCAATAAGAGTTATTAATTCTTTGCTATCTTTTAGATATTTATACATTTCTTCACTAATTCCTTGATTAGGATTATTACTTGTTTTAATAATCATTTTTTTATAATCTGGCAATATAGTATAAAAAAGTTCTTTTGCTTCTTTTTCGTTAGTTAGTTTTATGCTATTTTTATTGTTATAATACTTTTCAATAATACGTTTGCCTTCATCTTTAGACTTTATTTTAGATAAAGCAGATATTAAATTATTAAAATCATTAGCTTGTTCATTGCTAACATTAAGTTTGATTGTTTTAAAATGTTCTCTCCAAGTATTTTTATGAGAAATTAATTCATAACCAACACCAATTGTAGGTCTAAGTTTACTATCAAGATAAACTTTTACATCAAAACCTTCATTATTCTTAATATTATTATATAATTCACTACTAAAGTTTTTTACCCTATGTAAACCACTTAAACTCATTTTTTCTCCTTTTTTAGATTTGTTTCACAACCAAAAATTTTAAATTTATTACATCTATTAAGAGTTTTTTCTGAATATGGTTGATAAATTACATTAGATACCATATCTAAAATATCAATAAAAGTTATATTATAATAACTGTCATATCTAATATGATTTAAATTATTAAATTTATGATAATTTAAAATATAATCACTACCCTTATACTCTATAATAAAAGTTTCTTTTGCTTCTTCGTAATATTTATTTGACATTTTCATTTTATTAGAATTTTTTAAAAGTTCTAATAGATTTTTATTCTTCATAGGATGATTGCAAAAATCTTTTTCTATAAATAATATATTTCCAATTTCACCTGATAAAGCTAAGTAATTTTTATCATCTAAAACTACATCACTTATAGTTATACTTTTATGTTTTTCTATGTATTTTTTACCTTTAATTTTACTTATAATATAAAGCTCATTATTTTTATCAACTTCTATAAAACGATAACTGACATTATCATTGCTATCATCTGAACTATAATCTTTTATATACTTATAAACTTTTCTATCAAGCCCTAAATCCCAGCAGTATTTAAGAGTATCTTTTACTTCTTGGCTTGCGTAAGGCTTAGCATCTACAATTTTTGGCTTTATTTTTATATCCTTATATCTAAAAAAATCTTGCCAAAAATTATTGAGTTTTAGTAATTTTCTACATTTTTCTGGCTCATCAATAAATCGTCCATGCTCATATCGCATATAGTTATCTTTATTGCATTCTATTGAGTTTTCTTGAATTATTTTTATATGTTCTATTAGTTCTTTAGGATAGGTTTTTGAGTTTTCAAGACTAGTGCTAAGCTCTTTTATTCTAGCTTTATAAGAACTTATAATACAATTATTATCATCTTTGCAATTACTAATGATTTTTATAAACTCATTTTGGTCTTGTTTTATCTCTTTTGTAATATATGCAAAGCTTTTATAAATACTATCTAGCTCTATTTTTAACTTATTTATTTGATATGAATAAATATTTGTAATTAGTAAAATAGCTAATATTTTAAACATAACTCTCCTTTATTTTTCATATCATAGCATTTACTTAAATAAAAATATCAAAAAACTTTATTAAAATTAATTATTGTGTTACTTTTTGTAATATTTTTAAATCCTTATTTCAAATTCTCATAATTTTTTAAAGAATTTAAAATAAGAATTATAAGTTTTATAATTTGTAATCTCATCTTTACTAGGAGCTCTTTTTTGTCCCCACAAATACAATGATAATATTTCACTTGTAAAATCATCATTTAAATCTAATCTAAAATTTGCCATGTTTTCTCCTTTTTATAATTTTAAATACCATTGTAGATCTCAATTGCTTCTTTTTCTGGATTAAAATTTGAATAACCACAATTATCAAATTTGCGTATATAACTACGTTTTTCCTTTATATCAGCTTCGTATGATAAAAGCTGATGATTAAAAACTCTAAGTCTATATTTATACTCTTTTTCTTTATCTTCACGCTCATCAAATTCATCAATAAGATAAAAGCTATAGGTTCTATATATATTATCTTTAAATTCAAAGGCTATATCCGTATAAACTGAAATTGAAACAGAAGCACCCCATCCAAGTAAAATAATAGGTTTAGTAAATCCAACTATATTATTTTTAACTACTAGATATTTAGTGTAATCAACCGGTTCTAATTCATCGTAATTAACATATCTTTTAGAATAAATATTTTTTCTTAAGTAATCTTTGTAATTATCTAGATTTATATCTTTATGTATCTCATATTCATGATTTGTAATGCTATTATAAATCATTTTATAAAGAATATCTTTACGTACTAATAACTTTGTAAAATCATCAACCACTACTCTTTTATAAAGCTCATCTTTAGGTAATATCCTATCTTCTTTTAAGCAATAGCCTTGCTGATATTTTTTATAATCACTTAGAGTTACTATTTTTTCGTGAGTTTTACTTGAGTAATCAGGTATGGTTCTAAAAAAATAATTATATAAAGTAAATATTATTATCATAGGTATTATGCTATATTTAAAAGCTATTTTATTATTAAATCTTTTTCTTAATTTAAAGAAAAGTATTATAAAAAATATAATTATAAAAACTTTAAGATATATTAGTGGATAAAGTATAAACCCCTCATAAAATAAAATTATTATTTGACTTAAATTTTCATAAATAAAATAATTAGCTGCAAAAAAGCAAACAATAATTGAATAAATTACATTTACATCTGAGCCAATGCTAAAAATAACACCAGCAAAAATTGAGTAAAAAGCAATCACTATTTCAATTATTATAAAAATCTTAAAAAGTATTTTTAAGATTTCTAATGTTTTTTTCATAATATAACCTTAATTGTTTTTTATATCATAGCATTTACTTAAATAAAAATATCAAAAAACTTTATTAATTTTTATTAATTGTTACTTTTTGTAATATTTTTAAATCCTTATTTCAAATTCTCATAATTTTTTAAAGAATTTAAAATAAGAATTATAAGTTTTATAATTTGTAATTTTATTTTTATTAAGAGTTTTTGTCCCCATGGGTATAATGATAATATTTTATAAAATCACCATTTAAATCTAATCTAAAATTTGCCATTCTTTCTCCTTATTATATAAATGAAATTAAAAATTACCGCAATTGTCAAACACTATTCCGTAAGTAAAATCATCTTTATAGTTTTTAAACTTTTTTATCAATTTATCTAAATTTTTTTCTTGTTCTTGTAGTGTATATAAATGTATTTTTTTATAAAATATTGTGTTTTCTTTAAAATAAAAACTATCATCTAAATATACATAATATTGTTTTATTGAATTATTTGCCAAAATAACAGGTTTAATAAACCCTGCTTTGTTGTTTTTAGTATCTATCGCTAGATACTTAGAATAATCAACTTCTTGAAGTTCATCTAAAGAAAAATATTCTTTTTCTAAGGCTCGTTGTTTTAAAAACTCTTTATAATTATCTAAATTAAAATCTTTATGAATGTAATAATTTATTTTATCTTCATTATCTTCATTAAGAGAAAAAGATAAGTGTTTATATGTTTCATCCCATCTTTTTGTTTTTAAAAAATTTATCACTACTCTTTTATAAAGCTCATCTTTAGGTAATATCCTATCTTCTTCTAAACAATAGCCTTGCTGATATTTTTTATAATCACTTAGAGTTACTATTCTTTCATGAGTTTTACTTGAGTAATCAGGTATGGTTCTAAAAAAATAATTATATAAAGCAAATATTATTATCATAGGAATTATGCTATATTTAAAAGCAAGTTTTTTATTAAATTTCTTTCTTAATTTAAAGAAAAGTATTATAAAAAATATAATTATAAAAACTTTAAGATATATTAGTGGATAAAGTATAAGTCCTTTGTAAAATAAAATTATTATTTGACCTGTAAAACCAAAAAACAAACTATTAATTGCTAAAAAGCAAACAATAATTGAATAAATTACATTTACATCTGAGCCAATGCTAAAAATAACACCTGCAAAAACTGAGTAAAAAGCAATCACTATTTCAATTATTATAAAAATCTTAAAAAGTATTTTTAAGAATTCTAATGTGTTTTTCATACCATACCTTAAATATTTTTAATATCATAGCATTTACTTAAATAAAAATATCAAAAAACTTTATTAATTTTTATTAATTGTTACTTTTTGTAATATTTTTAAATCCTTATTTCAAATTCTCATAATTTTTACAAGAATTTAAAATAGTAATTAGAAGTTTTATAATTTGTAATTTTATTTTTATTAAGAGTTTTTGTCCCCATGGGTATAATGATAATATTTGTAAAATCATCATTTAAATCTAATCTAAAATTTGCCATTCTTTCTCCTTATTAAACTTTTCTTCTATAAGCTGTGATTGCGATTTTTGTAAAATCACCCCTTATATTATCATCTATTAGATTTGTAATGACTGCTTTATATGTTTTATTTTCAGGTATAAAATAAATTCTAGAATGTCTTTGTACCATTTCAACCTTTTCACCTTTAATACTCATAGTTGAACTACCTATTACGTATGTATCATCATTTGGCTTAGCGACTTTATCAAATACTAATATCTCATTACCATCTTTAGTAAGCTCATATATTTTAATATCAAGTGCAAGTGGATAATAAGGGTCTCGTATATTATCTTCTATTTTTTTATCATATAAATGAACTGAATAAAAATCCTTACCTATTTTACCATAGCAAAAATACATAGGATAAAAAGCATAAAACCCTAAATGCTCTCCTATATCTTTTCTTTGTGGTTTAAAGATTATTTCAATTTTAGATCATTTTTTGCTTAAATTAAATAAAGTATATATAGAAGTTTTTGGTATTTTATCTTTATGAACAAATTCAAAAGCATTTAAACTAAAAACTAGCATAAGTAATAAAGAAATTTTTTTAAGCATTTATTCTCCTTTATTTTTCATATCATAGCATTATTTAAGAATATTTTTTGGTTTGTAAATGTATTTTAGAGTTGAAATATAATTTTTAAATTCTTAGAATTTAAATATTTTTATTGCTTTATTTTGCTATATGTAAAAATTACTTATTTTTCATCTCATTATTATTAATAAAATTGTCTATAAATATATCATTGCATTCTTCGCCACCACGCACACTTATATTTTTACTACATGTTTCTGAAGCACGAGTACCACTTGTATAAAATGGAGAAGTAGCTGTAGCTATTATAGTATATAAAGAAAAAGGTGTGCCGGTTTTATAAGCAAGAATACTCTGAGCTATTTTTTTATTATTAATCCTATCTTTTATATAAGCAAAGTATTCAAATTTAGTCCAAAGTTTATCTTTTATATCAGGATAATCACATATATATTCATAATCAGAATTTGTGCATTTTACATATTCATATCTTGATAATTCATTTTTATCTATCTCTACTCTTGCTATACATTTACCTTTGTAGAATTCTTCAATTTTGGCACTCTTTTTTCTATAAGCTTCCATCATATCTATAATTAGATATCTTATTCTATCTTCTGGCATATTATGTTTTTGTATTAAATATTTTATTAAATCTTTTATTTCAGTAGGAATTTTTTCATGAAACATATTTTTTCTTAAATAATCTTCCCAAAAAACATTGCTATTACCTGCTAAATATTTTTTATAATATTTATTATATAGTTCTAAAAATTCTTCATACTCTATAAAACCTTTAGTTCCATCGCTTCTATCATATTCCAATGTAAACAATAGCTTATACTCTAAATCTTTTGAAACCATACAATTTTTATCATCTTCATTACTTGAATAAAATCTAAAATATTTTCCATTATTTATAGGATGGTCGCTTATTTCCTTATATTCAATATATTTTATTTTATTATCCAAAAGTGATCGCATATAAAAATCTGGTAATATAGAGCCAATCCATCCTCCTATATAATATTCGCTTATTTTATACCTCTCTTTATCCATAAGATTAACCTTATATTCACCAATATATAGCGAATTTCCTTTAAAAGTCTCAAGGTATGTATTTGTAGCATATTTATTTGCATTGTAATAAAAAACAATATTTGTTATAAATATATCACCAAAAAATGCAAAAAACCAAATAGCAAACCACATTAGTTTTCTTTTAAAACCTTTTGGTTTAATTAAAACAATAAAAAATGTAATAAGCACAATAATATGCAATAAAATAAATTCCATTTTCAACACCTAATTATTTTTCATATCATAGCACTAACTTAAATAAAAATATCAAAGTTATAGAATTTAAATTAAGTATTTTAGTTTTTAAAGCTTTTCATAAACATAACCATATTTATCAAAATAAATTTTAAGCTCTTTTATATTGATATTATGATTATCTTTAAAATACTTTTCAAGCTCGTGATATTTTTCAATGCTTAATATATTTATAATCTTTTCATCTTGCAATAAAATTACTGAATCCATTACCTTATAGTATTTTAGTTTAAGCGTAAATATGTAATAAAATAATTTAAGAATAAAATTTATAAAGTATTGTAAGATAGTAGCAGGTAGTAAAAAAATCCATAAAATTTGAATTACTTCATGGGGTTTTTGTGATTTGTGATGAACTACCGAAAAGCTTTTATATATCTTAAAAGGCTTATTTAAATCAATACTTTCTAACACTTCGCCATTATTTAGATAATTAATGGTATTTTTAGTAATTATGATTTCTCTTTTACACTTTATAAAAGGTCTTATGTAAGGTAGTGCTAAAAATGGCATAATTATAAAAACATTTCTATGAAGTGAAGAGCTAGGATTATCTGTTAGAAAATACGCAATATAACTTATTATCATACAAACAAAAGCAGGTAAAAAATCAAAAAATGTATTAATATCCTTGATAATTATCGGCTCTTTATCGTAATCTCTTTGCATATCATCTAACCTTTTTTTAATAAATTTATATGGTGCTATATAGCACAATCAATGTCTTAAATTAAAACCACAACTAAAAATAGTAACATTCCAAATTTTAAGCATTCAAATTTCTTTATTTTTAATATCATAGCATTTACTTAAATAAAAATATCAAAAAACTTTATTAATTTACAATTTAATCACTATTTAGATAGTTAATTTACGATAAAAAAGGTATGAAGTATAAAAATTACATAATATAAATATTAAGCGAAGTGCTAAAAGTGATTAAAATCTATTTTAAATTCTTAGAATTTAAAATAGAATAGGGTAGGTTATTTAACAGCGTTTTCCAAGCTTAATGCTGCATTTAATAAGTTTTGCTCATCAAATCTTTTTGCTACTAATTGAACGCTCACATTTAAATTATCTTCAGTTTTAGCAACAGGCACGCTAATACCTGTAAGCTTTGCAAGATTAACTGAAATAGTAAAAATATCTTCTAAATAGCTTTCAACAGAACTAGTCTTCGCATCAAATGATTTTGGAAGACTTGGTGCAACAGGCATTAGTATTAAATCATTATCGCTTAAAATTTCATTGTATTTTCTAGTGATAACTTCTCTTACTAATTGAGCTTTTTTATAATATGCGTCAATATAACCACTCGAAAGCACGAATGTTCCTAATAAAATTCTTTTTTGAACTTCAAGCCCAAAACCTTCGCTTCTAGTATTTACATATAACTCGTTTAAATCTTTAAATTCCTTAGCTCTATTGCCATATCTAATCCCATCGTAACGGCTTAAATTAGCACTTGCTTCAGCACAAGCTATTATATAATAAGCAGCTACATCGTATTTACTATCAGCAAGGCTAACTTCACTTATGGTATGACCACAAGCTTTTAATTTATCTATAGCTTTATAAGTTTGTGTTTTTATTTCATCAGAGCATGAATCTATATAATTTTTAATAATTGCGATTTTGTATTTTTTATTAGCGTCTAATTTATCAAATGTAGGCACAAATTGAATATCAGCACTAGTGCTATCAAACTCACAATGACCTGCAATCGCATCGTATAAAATACTAGCGTCTTTTACATTTTGAGTTAATACTCCTATTTGGTCTAAACTACTTGAATAACTAGCAAGTCCATATCTACTAACTCTTCCATAACTTGGCTTAAAACCTACACAACCACAAAATGCAGCAGGCTGGCGAACACTTCCACCTGTATCGCTTCCTAATGCAGCAAGAGCTATTTTTGCACCTACCGCAGCAGCACTACCACCACTACTTCCACCTGGAACTAAAGTATTATTTAAAGGATTTAGGGTTTTTCCATAAAAGCTTGTTTTTGTAGTATTACCCATAGCAAACTCATCCATATTACATCTTCCAAATGGTGCGAATTTGTGTTTTTTCATATTGCTAATCACACTTGCATCATAAGGTGCATAATATCCTTGCATTATTTTTGAACCATTTGTAATGCTCCAGCCCTTAACTTGAATATTATCTTTAATAGCTACAGGCACTCCTAGATAATCAACATCATCTAAAGGAGTATTGATTAATTGCTCTACATAAGCTCCTAAATGTTTGCTTTCTAATGCTAATTTATTTAGTTCTTTTTTTAATTCTATTAATTCATTATCACTTAATTTTAATGCTTGTTCTAAAGTTATCATTTCTTTCCTTTATTTACTAAAATTACTCCAATAGCACTAATTATAGCTAATACTATAATAGTGCCGACTATTAGCTCTAAGCTAACAGGTTCGCTCATTTTAACACCCTTTCACATCTAGGACATAAGCTTTCTTCGCTTAGGCTTAAGTATTTCCAACATCTAGGGCATTTGCATAGATTTGATTTTATGATTTTGTATGTTTTATTATCAATTTCAAAACTTGCCAAAGCTTCGTTATTATTTAAAGCTTCAATTTTACTTAATGAATAAAAATCAGCTGCTTCTTCATAATTTAATATCACTTCATCATTAGTAGCTAGATTTAGCTCTAATGTGCTTTTGATTATTTTATCTTTTTTTAATATATCAATTTGCTCGTAGAATTTAACACGAGTTTTTAATAAATATTCATAATCGTTTTTGCTAGGTGTGATTTTACTAGCAAAATCAAAATCTTCTAAATCAAAAATACTCTTAATATCGCCTAATATAAATTTGTTTGCGTGTTCACAAGCTTCATTTGTAGTATGAGTTAATACAGGTGCTAGTAAAACTAATAATTTTTTAAGTATTAAAGCCATTGCAGTAATTGACGCTGTTCTTTTGCTATCTTCTTTAGCATCACAATACAAGCTATCCTTACAAATATCAAGATAAACACCGCTTAAATCAGCACTTAAAAATGTGCAAAGTGCATTCATACCTTTAGCGAAATCATATTCTAAGAATGATTTTTTGTAAAGCTCAAATACATTATTAGCTTTATTTAAAATCATTTTGTCTAAATCACTGAAATTATAATTATAAGCTTTTAAATCGCTAGTATTTGCTAATAAAAATCTTATTGTATTTCTTATTTTTCTATATTGTTCGCTAGTTTGTTTTAATATGCTTTCACCTAATTTAACATCAGTTGAATAATCACATAATGTTATATAAAGTCTAAAGATTTCTAAGCCATAATTTTTTGCAATTTGTTCTGGCGCTATTACATTGCCTAGACTTTTACTCATTTTTCTACCTTTTTCATCAACGGTAAATCCGTGAGTTAAAACTGCTTTATAAGGTGCTTGTTTGTTTAAAATAACGCTTAATAACAATGAGCTTTGAAACCACCCACGATGTTGGTCGCTTCCTTCTAAATACATATCAGCTTGAGTTGTTTTGATATCGTAATTTCCACTAGCTAAAACAGCGTTAAATGTAGAGCCACTATCAAACCAAACATCTAAAATATCAGTAACTTTTTCTAATTCATCTGCTTTATATTTTGAATTAGCTGGTAATAAATCTTTAATATCTTTTTGCCACCATACTCTTACACCTTCTTTTTCAAATATACTTGCAAGGTGTTCGTAAAGTTCAAAATCCATAATCAAATTCCCTGATTTATCATTAAAGAATGCTAAAGGCACACCCCAAGAGCGTTGTCTTGAAATACACCAATCAGGTCTATTACTAATCATAGTTCCTATTCTATTTCTTCCTGCTTTTGGATAAAAACTCACTTCATCAAGTGATTTTTGAGCTAATTCTCTTAAAGTCATACCATTGTAAAATTCTTTATCCATAGCTATGAAAAATTGTTTAGTAGCTCTATAAATTATTGGTTTATGAGTTCTCCAGCAAAATGGATATGAGTGTATAAATTTAGAGCATTTTAAAAGACTTTCGCCCAATAATTCAATAATTACTTCATTTGCTTTAAATACATGCATTCCTAATAATTCAGGTTTATTTGGCACTAATCTTTTGATATTTTCATCATAACAACCATCATCTCCTACAGGCATTTCTACTTCTATGTTGTATCTTAAACAAGCATAATAATCATCTTCTCCGTGTCCTGGTGCAGTATGAACTAAACCACTACCGCCATCCATTAAAACATGCTCTCCTGTTATGAATTGAGATAGATTATTGTTTAAAGGATTTAATGCGTTTGTATTTTCTAAAAAATCTCCTTTAAACTCAAGCACAGGTTTAATATTAAATTCTGCTAAATCTTCTAATCTTTTTTTAGCTACGATAAGACCATTTTCTCCTAAAACATATAGCTCATCTTTATTTAATGCGATTGCTTTATTTGCTGGTAAAGTCCAAGGAGTAGTAGTCCAAATAACAGCTCTTGCGTTGTTTAAAACACTATCATTTGCTCCTAAAGATTTAAGTTTTGCTTTTGCATCATCGTTTAGTTTGAATGCTACGAAAATTGAATAATCTTCTTTATCTTCATATTCAACTTCTGCTTCAGCTAAAGCACTTTTAGCAGCCCAACTCCAATAAACTGGCTTACTTCTTTGAATTAATAAACCATTTTTAGCTACTTCTAAAAGAGTTTTGTAAATATTTGCTTCAAATTTAAAATCCATAGTCAAATAAGGCTTGTCAAAATCTCCAATTATTCCTAAGTCTTTAAATTCTTTCATTTGAATACCTATGAATTCTTTTGCGTGTTCGGTGCAAGCGTCGTGAATTTCTTTTATACTTGGATTTTTATCTTTTAATTTGATTTCAACTTGTTGTTCAATAGGCAAACCATGGCAATCCCAACCAGGAGTATATGAAATTGAATTATTAGCTAGAAAATATCTAGTTTTATTAATCATATCTTTTAAGATTTTATTTAAAGCATGACCTATGTGTAAATGCCCGTTAGCATAAGGAGGGCCATCGTGTAGGATAAATTTAGGTGCTTTTTTATCTCTTAATTGTGCGTATGCAAATGATGAAAATTTTTCAAAACTTTTTTTCTCGTTTTCATAAAGATTTGCTCTCATCTCAAAAGTAGTATTGGGTAATAATAATGTATCTTTATAATCCATAAATGTGCCTTTAATATTTTTTGATTGTTAAAATGCACTTATTTTGCTATACTTTTTTAAATAAAAGGATAAGAAATGAAACATTTATTAATATATTTTACAAAAGATTTGAGTTTTAATAGTAGTTTTTGTGAATTTGTAGATAGAAGTTTGGCTAAGAAGAATTTGTTTGCTAATACTATCATTAAGCTTAATGATGATGATTCTAAATTAAATACTCTTTTAGAAATAGATGTTAAAAAATATGAATTAGTAACGATAATTGCTGATGAGTATTCTTTTTCTATGATTAATAAAATCCTAGCTACATTAAAAGAATGTGAATTGAGTTTAATTGATGATGAGTTTATAGTAGAAAATCCTAAAGATTATAAGAAAAATTCAGTTTTAATAGATTTAAATGGGGTTATGATTAATATATTAAAAGCTAGTATGTTTTATCTACCTGAAATTTTGCATAATACAAAACAAAGTTATGATTTTTTAATAAGTGATTTGGATTTAGAAAGTGCTGAAATATTATTAAATACTAGCGTAAAGCCTTATGGAGTAAGTCTTAATATTTATTCACTACTTGATAATTTATTATATGTCAAAGTAAATACTAATGAATATTCAGATGAAATAGGGCTTTTAAATTCCGTTAAATCATTATTCCCTAAAAAAGTGATTTTTGCTGATAATTTATACGAGCATATAATTAAAAAATTAAAAGAAAATAACAAAAAATTAAGCTTCGCAGAAAGCTGCACTGGTGGATTATTGGCTAGTAATTTTACTAAAATTAATGGCTCAAGTAGTGTTTATGAAGGTAGTGTTATAACATACTCAAACAAAAGCAAAAAAGCTTGGCTAAATGTAGAAGATATTCATTTAGAAAATCAAGCAGTTTATTCTCAAAATTGTGCTTTAGCAATGGCTACGGGGGTATTAAAATTAACTAAGGCAAATTACGCTATAACTTGCACGGGGGTTTT
This sequence comes from Campylobacter sp. RM12654, assembly GCF_020137585.1. NCBI lineage: Bacteria > Pseudomonadati > Campylobacterota > Epsilonproteobacteria > Campylobacterales > Campylobacteraceae > Campylobacter > Campylobacter sp. RM12654. The sequence continues at coordinate 17,648 of NZ_JACGAR010000013.1, read as the reverse complement.
AGGAGATAGCGATGATTTAGGCGTTAAAAGCGGTGTAGCTTTTATATGTGCTATTAGTGATACAGGCTTGATTTTGCACGAGAGATTAGAATTACTTGGAGATAGGATTTATAAGCAAAATCAATGTGCTTTAGCTTGTGCTTTATTGCTTTGCAAACTTGAAAGAGAAGTGTTTTTTGAATGATTTATGTAGTTGGTTTAAAAAACGAAACAAATATAAAGAGTATTTTTGTAAATGAAATAATTTTTAATAATTTTAGCATTAATGATGATTTTGATGCTTGTATTTTTACTAGCAAAAATGCCGTTAAATCTTGTGTATTAAATAATATTAATCTAAAAAATAAAAAGATTTTTAGTATAGGTTTAGCAACTACGAAATACCTAAATAGTTTAGGCTTAGATGTATTTTATACAGGCAAATCAGCTCACGCGAGTGAATTTAAAAACGAGATATTGCCACTGCTAAATAATTTAAAATGTGTTTATTTTAGGGCTTTAAATATTATAAGTGATTTAGATGAGTTTTTAGATTTAAATAATATTAGCCTAAGGTCTGTAATAGCATATAGTAACACTAGATTAAATACGCCTTTAGATAATGATTTAAACCCTTTTGTAAGGTCAATAAATAATGAAGATATATTGATATTTTTAGCACCATCAGGAGTGCGTGATTATGAATATTTTTTCAAAACTTTTCCAAAAAATATAATAGCAATAGGAAAAAGCACTGAAAATGAATTAAAAAAATATAATGTAAAAAATATCTTTGTTTCAGACTATCCTACTTTGCAAGATTGCTTAAACCTAGCTAATAGTTTAAATAAAATTAAAATAAATTAATTGTTTAATATTAAATTATCTAAAAACATATATCTTTTTTTATACATTGAACGTTTATTACTAGGTATTTCATTAATTGGAGTAGTTTTAAAAGATAATTTTTTATATCCTTGAAATTGTTCAATAACTTCACAATTTTCTTTAAAAATTTCATCAAGGTTGTGAATATTTAAAATTTTTCCTTTTCTTTTTTTACCTCTTTTAAAACTAGATATTGCATAAAAATCATCCACTCCATAAACATACTTTAATTTAAGCTTTTTAATAAAAATAAAAGAATAAAAAATCATGAATGTTATGGGTCTTAAACCAAAAAAACATTTTGTAAAATTTTTAATATATTCTTTTATATTATTTCCACTACCGCAACCTTGCAAACAAGTAATTAATATTCCATCATTTAGGGTAATAAAATTTAAATTATAAATTGGTTGATTTTTGTAATGAAGACTTAAAAAAAAATAGTCCTTCGTTAATCATATTAGGGGTATTTTTTAAATATATAATATAGTCTTCATTTAGATTAATTACAGGAATCATACGAGTTTTAAAAATATTTGGATAATATTCATTAATAATAGATAAATCTCTTTCAAAACTTATATATCCTTGATTAAAGTTGAAGTTTCTACAACCATATTGAATGTGTAATAAATCAATAGCTAACAAATTATTATTCTGAAAAAAATTAACTATATTATTTGAGTTGTTAAAACAAATCTTATTTAGACGTTCATAATTATTTTTATAATAAAATTTTCTAATATTGAATTTTATTATTCTAATAATATTCTTAATAATACCATCTTTTCTAATATAATTATAATTTAAGCTCATTAGTCAATCTTTAAAATACTTAAAAATGCTTCTTGTGGTAAAGATACTTTACCTATTGCTTTCATACGCTTTTTACCTTCTTTTTGCTTTTCAAGTAGCTTTCTTTTTCTAGTAATATCCCCGCCGTAGCATTTAGCAGTAACATTTTTACCCATTGATTTTACATTTTCACGAGCTATGATTTTATTGCCTATACTTGCTTGAATTGCTACTTCAAATAATTGTCTAGGCACAATATCTTTCATAGCTTTTACTAAATCTCTACCTTTGCTTAAAGCCTTTTGATTTGGCACGATAATACTTAACGCATCAACCGCTTCTCCTGCCACTTTTATATCAAGCTTTACTAAATCTCCCACTCTATAATCACAAAATTCATAATCAAAACTAGCATATCCACGAGTAAGTGATTTTAATTTATCATAAAAGTCCATAATAATTTCATTCATAGGTATATCGTATTCAAGCAATACTCTATTTTCTGTTATATAATCCATTTTTGTTTGTATTGCACGGCGATTATTTAAAAGAGTAATTAAATTCCCTAAAAACTCGCTAGGAGTTATTATGGTAGCTTTTACATAAGGCTCTTTTATGTGGTCTATTTTATTTACAGGTGGTAAGTCGCTTGGATTTTGGATATTTAATACGCTTCCATCGGTTAAATTAACTTCATAAGTAACACTAGGAGCGGTTGCTATTAGGTCTAGATTAAACTCACGCTCTAAGCGTTCTTTTATAACTTCCATATGCAATAAACCTAAAAAGCCAACCCTAAAGCCAAAACCTAAAGCAAGTGAAGTTTCTGGCTCGTATGAAATTGAACTATCGTTTAGTTTTAATTTATCTAAAGCATCTCTTAAATCTTCAAATTTATCAGTTTCAATCGGATAAATCCCTGCAAATACAAAGGCTTTTGCTTTAGCAAAACCTTCAATTGGCTCTGTTGCTTTATCTTTTGCTAGGGTTATTGTATCTCCTACGCTAATTTGTGCTATGTCTTTTAGTCCTAATACAACTATACCAACTTCTCCTGCTTTAATTGTATTTGTTGGCATTGGATTTAGTGGGTGTGGATAGCGTAAATCTAATACATTATGCTTTACGCCTTCGTGCATTAAATATATTTCATCGTTTTTATTAATCTCTCCGTCCCTTACTCTAACTAAAGCTAAAGCCCCTAAATAGCTATCAAACCAGCTATCATAAATTAGTGCTTTTAGCTTATTTTGATTACTTTTTGGTGCAGGAATTCTCTCACAAATTGCTTGTAATAATTCAGCAATTCCTATCCCAGCTTTTGCACTAACTTCTATTGCATTAGAACAATCAATTCCTATTATATGCTCAATTTCAGCCTTTACTTTTGCAGGATTTGCTGCGGGTAGGTCAATTTTATTAATTACAGGGATTATTTCTAAATCATGCTCAATTGCCATATAAACATTCGCAATTGTTTGTGCTTGAACGCCTTGTGAAGCATCAACTACTAATAATGCCCCTTCGCAACTTGCTAAACTTCTACTAACTTCATACGAAAAATCCACATGACCTGGGGTGTCAATAAGATTTAAAATATAATTTTCTTTATTATAAGTATAATTTAATCTAACTGATTGAGCTTTTATAGTAATTCCACGCTCTTTTTCTATATCCATAGTATCCATTACTTGCTTACTCATTTTGCGTTGCTCTATAGCATTGCAAGTTGTGATTAAACAATCTGCTAAAGTGCTTTTACCATGGTCTATATGTGCTATTATTGAAAAATTTCTTATATTTTGCATTAAAGTTCCATTATTTTGATGTGATTTTTAATATTAACAAAAAATAATAAATTACAGATTGTAAAAAGGGCATAAAGCCCTTTTTTAGCAAAATTTCTTGTAATTTGTAGCTAGACCTGCAAGGCTAGTTTCTTTATATCTTGTATCCATATCCTTGCCTGTTTCATACATAGTTTTAATAACCTCATCAAGCCCAACGCTAGGAGCACTCTCTCTATCCATAGCCATTTTAGCTGCACTTACAGCCTTTATTGCTCCGAATACATTACGCTCAATGCAAGGAATTTGAACAAGTCCTGCAACAGGATCGCAAGTTAGCCCTAAATGATGCTCCATTGCAATTTCAGCAGCAGAGCAACAATCAATCGGACTTGCCCCCATACTAAAGGCAAATGAAGCAGCTGCCATTGAAGAAGCTGAGCCAATTTCTGCTTGACAACCTGCTTCAGCTCCACTTATACTTGCGTTTTTCTTAAACAATGAACCTATCGCCATTGATACTAATAAAAAGTCTCTAATGTCCTTTTCACTCATACTTTTTACATGTTCTTTTAAATATAAAAGCACAGCAGGAACTACTGCGCAAGCTCCATTGGTTGGAGCAGTTACTACACGATTACCCGCTGCGTTTTCTTCTGAAACACTCATAGCATAAAGGCTAAAATAATCTATAAAATCCAAATCACCCTTACGATTTAAATTCTTATCATCTAAAAGCATTAATTTTTTAGCTAATGCAGGAGCTCTTCTTTTAAGCTTGATTGGTCCTGGTAGGATTAGTTCATTTGAATTAGCACCTGCTTTAAAGCTATCTTGCATTGCTTCATAAATCTCTTTACAATAATTATTTATATATTCTTCGCTATTAAAATTAAGCTCATAAAGCATTGCAATTTCGGCTATGTTTTTATTGTATTTATTACATAACCACAAAAGCTCCGTCGCACTATCAAAAGAATAATCATAATTTTTTTCTTGATTAGTTTGATTAGTTTTACTAATCTCATCTTCACTTTTAATAAATCCACCGCCAACTGAATAATAAGTCTTAGATTTAACACAAGTATTATTTGAAAATGCTTCAATCGTTAAAGCATTTTCGTGATAGCTTTTAAATTCTTTAGAAAAAATAATATCGCTATTTTCATCAAAATCTATTTCAAATTCATTTCCTAATAAAAGCTTTCTTTCGTTTAATCTTAATAATACAACTTGTTTTTGTTCTGGGCTTATTGTTTTTACATTTAAGCCACTAAGACCTAAAACCACAGCAATATCGCTTAAATGTCCTTTACCTGTAAGTGATAAAGAGCCAAATAAAGTAACTTTTATCCTAGTAATTTCTTTTAAATTTAAACCTTTTAAAAACTCATTTCCTGCAACAAAAGGTCCAACGGTGTGCGAACTTGATGGACCAATGCCGATTTTAAAAATACTTAAGTTACTCATAAGTTCATCTTATAAATTACACTTGTAATTGTGATAATTCCCATAATAGCTACGAAATAACAAGCCGCACCATTTTTATAAACTCTTAGCTCTGGGATTTTATATATAGCATATACAGGCATTAAAAATAATATTACAGCAATAATAGGACCGCCTAAATCTTCTATAAATCCTAAAATACTAGGGTTATAAAAAGCTACTATTATCATAGTTACATACATAAATATAGTTGTAAAGGCATTATTTTTACTAACAGCTTTTCCGCTTACTTTTTTAATAAGTCCATTTAAGCCTTCTCTAGCACCAAAATAGTGTCCAAAAAAGCTAGTTAAAATTGCCAAAAACGCAACAGCAGGAGCACCATAACTTATAATATTTCCATCAAATTTATTAGCAAAATAGCTAAGGATTGGAATATTTGCATCTCTTGCAATAGCAAACTCATTTTTATTAAGACATAAAATACAAGAAAATACAAAAAACATAACAAATACTAATAAAAGCGTAGCGTTATTAAATAATATTTGCTTTCTTTTTGCGTCCGAGTTTTCTTTATACTCATTATATGTATTTAGGCTAAAAGTTGAAATCGCAGGAGAGTGATTAAAGCTAAATACTAATACAGGTAAAGTAAGCCATATTGTGCTAATAAATTCCTTTGCACTTGGAACTTCACCTAAAACTTCTAATTTCCAATGTGGAATTAAATAAAGTGAAAATAAAAATAGTATTAAGCATAATGGATAAACAAGCCATTCACAAACTTTAGTAACTAAAGTTTCATTAGTAAACATTACAGCCATCATAATTGTAATTAAAACAATAGCCAAGATTAAGCGATTTGGCTCGGCTAAGCCTAATTGATTTACCATAAATGAGCTTATAGTATTTGTAATACCAACCCCATAAGCAAGACAAATAGGATAAATTGCAAAAAAGTATAAAAATGTAATCACAATTCCTACTTCTTTACCAAAATATTTATTCACAGCATCAGTAATATCTCCACCTTTAGTAGAGCCTACAAAATATGATAAGAATAAATGTGATAAATAAGTCATTGGGAAAATTAATACACACATTAAAACAATAGGCCAAAAGCCACCAGTTCCTGCACGAATAGGTAAGAATAAAATTCCAGCACCAACAGCAGTGCCAAACAATGAAAACATCCAACGATTGTCAAATTCGCTCCATTTTTTCATTATTACTCCTTAAAATAATTTAAAGCCGCTATTTTAATTATATTTATATAACTTATTATAAATTTAAATCAAACTTTTAAAATAAATGTTACAAAAAGTAACAAAATATTAAAATTTATAAAAAATAATATGATTTTGATATTTATTATCTTTTATTTATTATAATGACTTCGTTTTTTTAAATTTAAAGGAGATATTATGAATTTATTACATCCAAAGAGCTTAAAAGACATTATTAAAAAGCCAGATAATCAAAAAAATCCTTTTGAAAGATTAATTATTGCTTGCGAAGATAAAAGCAGCAAACATAAGTAATTAACCAAAAACGCTTGAATTTATATATAATGATTTTTTGAAATTTTTTTATTAAGGAGAGCGTTTGCAAAGTTTATTAGAAGAAATACATTTACTTTTAGATTTAATAAATGGTTATTTATATACTTATTTTTTAGTTTTTGCACTAATTATTGTAGGTATAATTTATTCTATCAATACTCGTTTTGCTCAGTTTAGATTGATGGGTAATGTTTTAACATTATTAAAAGAAAAGCAAGACAACAAAGACCATGTTAGTAGTTTTGAAGCTTTAATGATTTCAACTGCTTCAAGGGTTGGTATTGGAAATATCGCTGGAATTAGCACTGCAGTTGTAGTTGGTGGTGCAGGTGCATTGTTTTGGATGTGGGTAATGGCATTTATAGGCGGTGCAAGTGCATTTGCTGAAAGCACATTAGCTCAAATATATAAAAGCAAAGATGAAAATGGTTTTCGTGGAGGACCTGCATATTTTATTGAAAAAGGCTTAGGAAATAAATTTTTTGGTAAATTATTTTCAGTTATTTTAATTATTACTTATGCTTATGGATTTAATGGACTTCAAAGCCATACTATGACTTCAGCATTTGAGATATATTTTCCTGATAACTTTAGTAATGCAAGTATAATTATAGGGATTATTTTAAGTGTTGTTGCTTTTGCATTATTCTTTTCAAATTCAAAATCACTTGGAAAAGTAAGCTCAATTATTGTTCCTATAATGGCTTTTGTTTATATTTTATTAAGTATTATTGCTATGGCTATGCACTATGATTTAATACCATCTGTGTTTAAAATGATTTTTAATAGTGCTTTTGATTTTCAAGCTATTTTTGGTGGATTTGCAGGTAGTGTTATAGTAATAGGAATTAAGCGTGGATTATTTTCAAACGAAGCTGGTATGGGTTCTGCTCCAAACGCAGCTGCAGCAGCAAATACAAGTCATCCTGTAAAACAAGGAATTATTCAAAGTTTTTCAGTGTTTATTGATTTAATTATATGTTCATGCTCTGGATTTTTAGTATTGTTCTCACAAAGTTACATTAATCAATTATCAACTGGCGAAACTAAATTAAATGCTTTACCTATGGTGCAACAATCAATGATGGAATATTATGGTACTTGGGGACTTCATTTTATAACTTTTGCAGTTATTTTATTTGCTGTAACTTCATTAATCGGTAATTTTTACTATGCAGATGCAAATGTTAAAAACCTTACAAAAAACAATTTAAACGAATTAGTTTTTAAAATAAGTGCGGTTGCTATGGTATTTATTGGTTCTCAATTAGATTTAAAAGTAGCTTGGGATTTAGCAGATATTACAATGGCTGCAATGGCTTCTATAAATATCATTGCTATTTTATTATTAAGTCCTATTTTAATAAAATGCTTAAAAGATTATGATGAGCAAAAGAAAAGAGGTTTAGACCCTGTATTTAGTGCTAAAAAATTAGGTATTAAAAACGCTGAATGTTGGGATTAAGCAAGATTTGAATTAGGTTAAATCCTAATTCAAATTCTTTACCATTTATATCCAAATCCTATTCTTAAATCAAAATAATTAGGCACTTTACTTGAAACCTTGCAAATATCTTTATCGCAATTACTAGACTTTAATCCACTCGCTAAGGCTATATCAAATATATTAAAGAAATTAGCTCCCGTTGTAAGTATAGTCCCATAATCTTTTTTAATATCGTAAGCTAAGCCACCCCTTAGATTAAAATAATCATTAAATTCGTATTTAATACCACCGCCTAGCATTTGAGATTTATTGTATTTATTTGATAAAGTTGTGTTTGTAACTAAATCAGTATCAAAAGCAAAAGTAAAATCACTATATTTATATGCTAATCCAAATCTTACTTGCGGATTTAATCTCATACTACTTGAATGGAATTTGATTTTAGGATTATTTAAATTTTTAATAACCAATCCAGTAGAAAAATCATCAATACTATATAATGCTCCTATATCTATTCCAAAAGTATTTGTTGATTTTGCATTATGCAAATCATTTTTAATATTTATATCTTTAGAATTAACTCCATTCATATCTATTTTAATGCCTTTTTCTACTTGATATGCTTGAATATTCATATATTTTAAACTAGCACCTAAACTAAGCTCTCCATAAGGCATTATAAAACCATTTGCGTAGCTAATTGGCACTTCTGTTATCATTAGCATTGTTGTATTTAAAGGATTTTTTACACTATCTTGCATTGCTGAATGATTTAAATATTCTTCTTCGCTTACATTGGTTACGAATAGTTGTGAATTGCTTTTAAATAATTTTAAATAAATATATTTATCATCATCTTTTATTTTTATTATTAAACTACTTTTTTCTTTATTTAACGAAGCATAAGTATTAAGTGAAATCGTATTAAATAAGCTTACAGAAAAAGCACTTAAATCCCCTAAATTATTGTTATATTCTAAACCACTTAATATATTTAAATTAACTTCATTATCATAAACTGCATTATAAATCAATTCAATATCATTTAAGGTATTTTCATCAAGAAAGGTATCTAATTTAGTATCTCCAATATCTAACAATAAATCATCTAAATTAACATTACCATCTTTTGAATTCTTTATCACATCTAAGACATTTTTTGTATCGGTATCACTTATTATATTTGTTAATAATTTTGTATCAACGCCATTGTTATTTAATTCTTCATTTGTATTATTTGTTGAAGTTATTAGCTCGGTTTTTATTGTTGTAGATAATTCATCATTATCTTGCATTTTATTTTTTAAATCACTAATTATATTGTCTAGTTCATCTTTAGTTAAATTATCATCTAATTCATCTTTAAAAGTTTTTGCTAATAAGGCTAAATCTTCATTATCGCTATTTGTGTTTCTTAATATAAAATCATCTATAACACTACCAAAATTACCAAATTTTAAATTATTAGCTCTTGAATTGTTGTTTGGATTAAAAATATGCTTTATTTTGCTTATATTTGCTTCAATTTTTTTATTTATAGATTTATCAAGATTAGATAATTCTAAAAGATTTTTTTGATTATAATTTGCTCCAAAACTAAAATTAACCCCATTTTTAGAATAAATCAAACTAGCAGGATTATAATAAGCTGCAAAATCATTATCTTTAAGTGCAACTCCAGCATATCCCATACTCAAAGGTATATTGCCTAAACTACCAAATTCTAACGCCAAAGCACTAAAACTAAAAGCGCTAGTTAATATTATCTTTTTCATAATTTTCCTTTTAAAAATATTAAAAATTATATAGTTACTTTATTATTGTTACTTAATGTATCAAAAAAATAATTTTTAGATTATTTTATTTAATTAATTAGCTTAAAAAATATAATTTTTTATAAAATCTCTCAAAAGGAGATTGGTAAAATGACAAGCAAATTATTTGTAGAATTACTTTATAGCGTCGGCTTTATAAGTTTGTTTTTATTATTAGGAATATTTTATAAGCAAAAATATTAAATGGAATTTTGGTTTTTACTAATTTAGCTTTTAATAATGCAAATGATGATTAAAAATTAACCTTAAAATATTTTAAGTTTAAATTGTTTTTAAATTAAAGCTTAAGAACAAATATTAATTTTTTAAAGCTAGATGATTATTTAAAAAATTAAGATTTTCTTTAGCTTTTTTGGAATATATTAATTTCAACTTAATTTTAGGAGTTAATATGAAAGGTAAGGTTCCGTTGTGGAAATTTATCGCACCAGTTGTTGCTGGTTTGCTTGTGTTTTTGCTTTCGTATTTATTTGCTGATTATTCTCAGCTTAGTATGAATGCTTGGATTTATGTTAGCATTTTTGCTGCTTTAGTTGTGGGGCTTATCTTAGAGCCTATGCCACCTGCTTTTTTAGGTATTATTGCTATAGCTTTAGCAGTATTATTTAAAGTTGGACCTGCAAAATCAGGCGAAGTTGGTGCAAAAATTACTTCAGAAGCTGCAATTAATTGGGGTTTAACTGGATTTTCAAATTCTGTTGTGTGGCTTATTTTTGCTTCATTTATGATAGGAATTGGCTATCAAAATAGTGGTCTTGGTAAAAGAATTGCTTTAATTTTAGTAAATAAATTAGGCAAATCTACTTTAGGTTTAGGCTATGCAATTGCTATTGCTGATTTAATTTTAGCTCCATTTATTCCGAGTAATGCTGCAAGAAGTGGTGGAACCATTTATCCAATAGCTACAAGTATTCCTGCTATGTATGATAGCTCTCCTGATAAAGAACCAAGAAAAATAGGTGCTTACATAGCGTGGGTAAGTCTTGCTACTACTTGTATTTCAAGTTCAATATTTTTAACAGGTCAAGCACCAAACCCACTAGCTTTAGAGATATTATCAAAATCAGGTATTGCTGTAGTTGATTGGATGGGTTGGTTTTTATGCTTTTTACCTATTGGTATTATTTTGTTTTTAATCACTCCTTTATTAACTTATTATATCTATCCACCAGAAGTTAAAGGCTCTAGTAAAATTAGTGCTTGGGCTAAAGAAGAATTAGTAAAACTTGGCTCAATTAAATTAAAAGAATTATTAATGTTAAGCATTTCAATTCTTGCTCTAATTTTATGGATAGGTTCAAAGACTTTTGGAGTTAGTGCTACTACAACTGCTTTAATTGTAATTATTCTAATGATAGTTACTAATATTATTACTTGGAATGATTTTTTAGCTAATAAACCAGCGTGGAATGTTCTTACTTGGTTTGCTACTTTAGTAACAATGGCAGGTGGATTAAAAAATGTTGGATTTTTAGAATTCTTATCAAAATATACTGATAGTTTATTAAGTGGTATTAGTCCTACTTTAGCAGTATTTATATTATTACTTGTATTTTGTTTATTAAGATATTTCTTTGCTTCTGGGACTGCATATGTTACTGCAGTTGTTGGGGTGTTTGCAATTATTGCAAGTAAAATTGCTGGTTATGATGCGTCTTTTATTATGATGTTTTTACTAGCTCCAATGGGTATGATAAGTGTTTTAACGCCTTATGGGACAGGACATAGCCCAATTTGGTTTGCGAGCGGTTATATTAAAGGTGCAGAATTTTGGAAATTAGGTGCTATTTTTGGAGCTATTTATTTACTAATTTACACACTTATTGCGTATCCGTGGTTTAAATTCATTATTCCACATATTTTTTCGTAGGTCGTTTGTTAAACATTAGTAAAATGAGAAAAATTTAAGAAAAGGAGTTAAAGTGTCTAGTAAAATTGAAAATTTTTTAGGCAAAAGAGTTGATGGCACTAAATCACGCTTACCTGCTAAGCTTGATTTTTATCAAAGTGCTACTGGTTTAATTCTAGGGCTTTTTATGTGGGGACATATGCTTTTTGTTTCTACCGTTTTAATCAGTCCTGAATTTTTTGAAGCTACGGCTAAGTTTTTTGAGGGTTCGGCTATTTTTGATACGCCAAAACCTGCTTTAGTATCTTGTATGGTGCTTATTATTTTTATTATTTTCTTTATTCACGCTGCTCTTGGTATGAGAAAATTACCAATTACTTATCGCCAATGGCAAATCGCAAGAGAGCATTCAAAACTAATAAAACACGAAGATACAACGCTTTGGGTTATTCAAGCCTGTACAGGTTTTGTTATGTTTTTCTTCGCTTCAATGCACCTTGCAATGATGTTTTTTAATCCTGAAACTATTAGATTTTTAGGTGCAGTTGAAAGAATTGTAAATCATAATATGTGGGCGTTTTATTTAATTTTATTATTCGCTGTTGAGCTTCATGGTGGTATTGGTCTTTATAGACTTTGCGTTAAATGGGGTTGGTTTGATGGAAATGATGTGCATACTGCAAGAGCTAGAAGAAAAACTCTTAAAAAATTAAAATGGGTTATTAGTATTTTCTTTATAGTTTTAGGACTTGCTAATTTAGCAGTATTTATAAAAGCTGGTATTAGCTTATAACAAACAGAAAGGCTTAAAATGAAAGTAGAATTTAGTGATGCTTTAATAGTTGGTGGTGGTTTAGCAGGACTTAGAAGTGCTGTTGAAGTTGCTAAAAGTGGTCAATCAGTTACGCTTTTAAGTATTTGTCCTGTTAAGCGTTCTCACTCAGCTGCGGTTCAAGGTGGTATGCAAGCAAGTCTTGCTAATGGTAATAAAGGTGAAGGAGATAATGAAGATTTACACTTTGCTGACACCGTAAAAGGAAGCGATTGGGGATGCGATCAAGAAGTAGCAAGAATGTTTGCTCAAACTGCACCTAAGGCTGTTCGTGAGTTAGCTAGTTGGGGCGTGCCTTGGACTAGGATTACAAAAGGTCCTAGAAATGTTGTTATAAACGCACAAAAAGTAACAATAGAAGAAAAAGAAGAAGCACACGGACTTATAAATGCAAGAGATTTTGGTGGGACTAAAAAATGGAGAACTTGCTATATTGCTGATGCTACAGGGCATTGTATGATTTTTGGGGTTGCAAACGAAGCAATCAAACATAATGTAAAAATCATAGATAGAATGGAAGCTCTTAGAATTATTCACAAAGATGGAATTTGTTTAGGCGTAGTTGCAAGAAGCTTAATTGATGGTAGTCTAACTGCATTTGTATCAAAAGGCACAATGATAGCAACAGGTGGATATGGTAGAGTTTATAAACAAACTACAAACGCAGTTATTTGTGAAGGAACAGGTGCAGCAATGGCACTTGAGACAGGATTATGCTCTTTATCAAATATGGAAGCGGTTCAATTTCACCCAACTCCAATTGTTCCAAGTGGGATACTTTTGACTGAAGGTTGCCGTGGTGATGGTGGTATTTTAAGAGATGTTGATGGATACCGCTTTATGCCTGATTATGAGCCTGAGAAAAAAGAATTAGCAAGTCGTGATGTTGTAAGTCGCCGTATGATGGAGCATATTAGAAAAGGAAAAGGTGTTAAAAGTCCTTATGGAGAGCATTTATGGCTTGATATTTCAATCTTAGGTCGTGCTCATGTTGAAAAAAACTTAAGAGATGTTCAAGATATTTGTAAGACATTTAATGGAATTGACCCTGCTGATGAAGGTCCAAAAGGTTGGGCGCCGGTTCTTCCTATGCAACACTATTCAATGGGTGGAATTAGAACTAAGCCAAATGGAGAAACTCCAAAGATGAAAGGTCTTTTTGCAGCAGGTGAAGCAGCTTGCTGGGATATGCACGGATTTAATAGACTTGGTGGAAATAGCTGTGCTGAAACCGTTGTTGCAGGTATGATTGTAGGAGATTATTTTTCTGAGTATTGCAAAAATAATACAATAGTAGCTGATATGCAAGTGGTTCAAAAATTCTTAAACGATGAAGCAAATTATTTAAAAGAAATAGCAAATCGTGAAGGTAAATATAATATTTTTGAAATCAAAAACGAAATGAAAGATATTATGTGGGAGCATGTTGCTATTTTTAGAACAGGCGAAGGATTAGAATACGCAGTAAAACGCCTTGAAGAATTATTAATAGAGAGCAAAAAAGTAGCTATTAAAGATAAAGAATTAAATTGCTCAAATCCAGAGCTAGAAGAAGCTTATAGAGTTCCAAGAATGTTAAAAGTTGCTTTATGTGTTGCTCGTGGTGCGCTTCTTAGAACTGAAAGCCGTGGGGCTCATTATAGAGAAGATTATCCAAAAAGAGATGATTTAAATTGGATGAAAAGAACTATGACTTATTGGGATGAAGGCTCAACTTTACCTAGAGTTGAATATGAAGACCTTGATATTATGAAAATGGAAATGCCACCAGCATTCCGTGGTTATGGTGCAAAAGGAAATATAATTGAAAATCCTTTAAGTGAAGTTCGTCAAAAACAAGTAGATGAAATTACAGAAAAATTACAAGCAGAAGGTAAAAGTAGAGCAGAAATCCAAGACGCACTTATGCCTTATGAATTACAAGCTAGATTTAAAGCAGCTAATCAAAGAATAGGGGTTGATTATGAGTAGGAAACTAACAATAAGGGTATTTAAATATAATCCACATAGTAAAATTAGCAAGCCACATTTTGCTACTTATACATTAGATGAAACTAGTGGTATGACTATTTTTATAGTTTTAAATCAAATTAGAGAAAAATTTGATGCAAGTTTGAGTTTTGATTTCGTTTGTCGTGCAGGAATTTGCGGCTCATGTGCAATGATGATTAATGGAAAACCAAAATTAGGTTGCAAAACTCTTACTAAAGATTATCCTGATGGAGTAATTGAGCTTATGCCTTTACCTGCGTTTAAACATATTAAAGATTTAAGCGTTAATACAGGTGAATGGATGGAAGGTATGTGTAAAAGGGTAGAAAGCTGGATACATACTGACAAAGTTACTGATATTTCTAAGATTGAAGAAAGAGTTGAACCAGCAGTTGCTGAAGAAACATTTGAGCTTGATAGATGTATTGAATGTGGTATTTGTATAGCTTCTTGTGCAACTAAAGTTATGAGACCTAATTTCATAGGTGCTGCAGGACTTATGAGAGCTGCAAGATACGAGCAAGACCCACACGATAATAGAACTTTAGATGATTTTTATGAATTAGTTGGTGATGATGATGGAATTTTTGCTTGTATGAGCTTACTTGCTTGTGAAGATAATTGCCCTAAACAATTACCACTACAAACAAAAATCGCTTACCTAAGACGCAAATTAGCTACAAATAAAGGCTAAAAATATTAAGAATTTGAAATAAGATTTTATTTCAAATTCTTTTTTCACTACTCATAAAATACTTAATAATTTTGCAAATAAAACTATCAAAAAACATATTATCAAGGCTAAAATATGAGCCTGTTTTACCAAAAAATGTTCTTTATTGTTTTTAAATCTCGCTATATAAATACTAATAAAAGTTATAAAAAGCATTAAAATTACTAGAGCTATTTTGATAAAAAACATAATTTTATTTATATTTGCAAAATTAGTATATTCATTATATGCTAGATAAATTCCGCTAAGAATTAATATAACAAAGCTAAGTGCATATAAAATACCTGAACTTTTAAAATAAGCCTTTTTTAGCTCATTAGCCTGTTTTAACCCATAGCATAAAATCGCATCAACAAATACATAACCTATAAAAATAATTGCTGAAAATAAGTGTAAAAAAATCACAATAAAATCAACCATTTAAACTCCTTTTTTTAGAAAAATATTATATTATTTTGCATATATAAATCTTAATTAAGGATAAGTTATGAAAGCAGTTGTAATTGGATTAGGATTAATTGGTGGCTCATTGGCTTTAAATTTGATGAAAAACAAATTTATTAGTGGAGTTTATGGAATTGATTTAAATAAAGAACACGAAAAAGAAGCTTTAAAGCTTAATTTAGTTCATGAAATTATAACTTTTGATGAGATTAAAACTTGTGATTTGATTTTTTTATGTGTTCCTGTTGGAGCTATTATTGAAATTATTAAACAATTAAAAGATATTCCAAAAACTACTACAATTATAGAATTTGGTAGCACAAAAGAAAGTATTCAAAACGCAATAAGCGATGATTTAAAAGAGCAATTCATACTAGCTCATCCAATGGCAGGAACAGAGCATAATGGTCCTAGTGCTGCTAAGATTGATTTATTTAAAAACGCTGTTTGTGTATTATGCAATACCGAAAATACGAGCGTATTTCATCAACATAGAACCATAGAATTATTAAGTAATATTGGAATGAGAATTACTTTTATGAATGCAAGCTCACACGATCATCATAGTGCCATCATATCTCATCTACCGCATGTAATTAGCTTTTCTTTAGCAAATTATGTGTTAGATTGCGAAGATAAGAAAAACATTTTACACCTAGCAGGTGGTTCTTTTGCTGATATGAGTAGGATTGCAAAGAGTAGCCCTGCAATGTGGGAAAGTATTTTTAAAGAAAATAAAACAAATGTTTTAAATGCTCTTGATGGCTTTATAAATGAACTAAATGAGTTTAAGCAAATGATAAATAACGATGAATATCAAAAGCTAAACGAATGGCTTAAGAATGCTAATAAATTAAAAGAGATTTTATAATTTCATTGATTTCAATTAATATTTTTTTAATTGAAATCATAATTTTTCTTATTATTCCTTAAACGCTTAAACCATTGCTACATAGATATTTAAAAATTTTTTTACTATTAAATATTATTCAATTCTTTAATTGTAACATTAACGCAATTTTTTAAAAAGGAGTATTATGAAATTAACAAACAAAATTCCAGCATTAATTGCTATCCCACTTGTAGTTTGCTTTATTGTATTGTGTATAGTGAATTATTCTAGTTCAAAAACTGATTCATTATCATTTACTGATAAAGCTAAAGAAAACGGCTTAAATGCCACTATGCTTTATGTAGATTCTTATTTTAATTCAAGAATAAATTTTATAGAGCAATTCTCACCAATTTTAGCAAATTCAATTAGTGAAGATAATCAAGATGAGAATATCTTTAAAATTCTTAAAAATTATTTAGGAATTTCAAATTTCTCTGCTTTATTTATTGGTATGGCTGATAGTGGCAAGTTTTATTATATTAGCTCTAATAACGAGCCTTATATAGTAAAAGACCAAGATGCAAGAAGTAGGGGTTGGTATAAAGATGCTATTAGTGCCAATAGGGCTTTATTAGGTAAAGAAGTTTATCCTGATGAGAGATTAAAAGAAAAAGTTATGACAATTTCAGCACCTATTATTAAAAATGGCAAAATCATTGGAGTAATTGGTGGAGATATGGCATTTAAAGATTTAAAAAATCAAATTTTAACTTTACATTTTTCTAAGACCAACACAATATTTGCTTATGATGATAAATTAGAATTTGTAATGCACCCAAATGAAGAATTTGAATTAAAGCAAGATGATGTTATAAAAATGATTGAAAATAATCTAAAAGATGGCATTTCAGTTCGCTATACCTTTAAAGGTGATGAAAAAACTGCAGTATGTATTAATTCAAATACAACAGGCTGGAAATTCTGTAGCACCAATTTAACTAGCGATATAGACGATACTTTAAATTCTTTATTAAAACAAAATATAACATTATTTTTCGCTTCTTTAGTGATTATTTTATTATGCTTATTCTTCTTAATCAAATTCTCACTTCGCCCACTTGAAATCATTCAAAAAGGTCTAAGAGAAGTATTCGCACTAATAAATCACGAAAGAAAAACAGCAAGCAAGATTGATTTAAATTCTAAAGATGAGTTCGGAGC